>CAJUFS010000009.1 GCA_910585575.1 uncultured Adlercreutzia sp.
AGGCGTAGAACTTGCCGACGTTGTCTAGTCGGTACCAAGCAGGGGCAGCCATGGCAGAGCGCCTTCGTCGGGAATATCCTCGTCGTCGAGGAAGTTTGCAATGAGCCGATAAGTGTCGCGCACCAGCGAGAGCACCGACGGGTAGAGGAAGTACCCGTGGATGGCATCGTACATGCGGCAGCACACCACCTCGTTGCCCTCGGCTTCCAGTCGCGCTGCGTAGGCCTCGCCCTCGTCGCGCAAGGGGTCGTATTCGGCGGTCACAATAAGGGTGCGAGGCTGGTCGGCTACGCTGGAGGCAAGCAGCGGCGCGAAGCGGGAGTCGTTGAAATCTTCCGGCTTGGCCAGATACAGGTTGATGTAGGTGACAATGTCCTCGCGGGTAAGCAGGTAGTCCTCGCCGTTTTCCCGCACCGAATCGAACAGGGTGGTCAGGCTGTGGTCGTTGTAGGTGAGGGGGTACAGCAGTACCTGGGTGCGCACGGCGAAGTCGCCGCGATCGCGGGCGAGAAGCGACACTCCGGCCGCCAAGTTGCCGCCGGCTGAATCGCCCATGAGCACGATGTGCTTGGTCTTCACATCGGACAGAAGCGTGCCGGCGTATAGCTGGCGGGCCACCTCGTAGCAATCGTCCAGGGCCGTGGGGAACTTGTGCTCGGGGGAGCGGCGGTATTCCACGGACAGGACGCGGCGCTCCAGCTTCAGCGCCATGCGCTGGCAGGCGTCGGTGTAGAAGCCGATGTCGCCGTTGGCAAAACCGCCGCCGTGGAAGAACAGGATGGTGCCGCGGTAGTCCTCGTTCACGTGGAGTCCCGTTTTCAGGGACAGATCAATGTCGAGGGGCGTGAACAGGCGCAGCGGGATATCGTAGCCGTCGGCCGCGGTGGCCGTCAGGTCGTCGATGCGGCAGCGTGGGTCCACGATGGTGAGCTTCGCCGCCGCCTCTTCGGCCTTGCGCTGATCGGCCCAGGAGGCCGAGGTGTCGGGCATGATGCGCGTGAGCGTTTTTATGGCGGCCTGCAGGGCCGGGTTCATAGGCATAGGGGCATCCTTTCGGGCGGGGAGCGCGCTTGGTTGGACGAGTGGCAGGCGAGGCCTCGAGGACGCCTTTCGCTTGCCAGGGGAATGGGGTCGCGCTCCGACGGCTTGACGATGCGTAAATGATGAGTCTTATGCTAACGAAAGCGGGCCTGCTCTCAAAGAGAAGCAGGCCCGCTGGCAACAAACGGTAACCGCGGGGTGCAGCAAGCTTAGGGCAGCAAAATAGCAGCAAAAACAAGCGATAAAGAGCGATGTTCGATTATTAATAGGCCTTTGACCAGGTAATCTATTCTGTCTGCTTCCTAGTGGTCGTTCATATTAAACGCATTTTTCATTTCGACGGTGCGCTGATCGAGGACGGCGCCCAGCACGGCCTGGGTTTGGACCTGCACCTTGTCGATGAGCGCCTGGTTGGCGTCGGCCAAGGTGGTCAGCACCTGCGGATCGTCCATGTTGTCTAGGTCAACCTTGCCTTCCTTCGCCAGCTTGGCGAGGGCGGCGTCGGTTTCATGCAGCGACTGATAGCCCTGGGCCATGGTGTTCAGGCGATAGGCCTGAATGGCCTCGTAGCTTTCGAAGAACTGCGGATCGCCCAAGCCGCCGATAAGGCGGTTGTTCCAGTACAGGCTGTCAGTGGTTACCTTCGTGGGCGTGTCCAGATAGGCGGGCATGGCCTTCACGTTCGCGTACATGGCCACGGCGGTGTTGAAGGGACCGGAAGCCGGGGCGAACCAGTGCACGCCGCGCAGCGCCTTGGGGGCGTTCGGACGGATGCACAGGATGGAGCACTCGGAGGTGCGGTCGATACCGATGAAGCGGTACTGGTGACGGGTAGCAGGCGTGCCTTTGGTGCCGTAGCAGTCGTACTCGGTGCCGTCATAGGTAGTGGCCAGCCAATCCTTCACGTCCGAGGCCGACAGCTTCTTGTCGGGGCGCAGGGCCCAGGGGATGTCCAGGCTCTCGGGACCGAACTCGGGCGCCGGGCCCTGGAAACGCGGGTCAGAGGGCGTCAGGCGGCTGCACAGATACCACTTGCGCGGGGCATTGTAGAGCTGGTCGAGCCAGGTGTAGGTGGAAAAGGCGATGCGGGCGTTGAAGTAGCGGGGCAGGCCCTCCACCATTTCCTGGGGCTCGTCGCTGGCGGGCATGTCCATGAGCAGGTCGTGGTCGCGAATCCACTCGGCCAAGTCGGCGCTGCACATGTAGTCGCACTGGTCGCCCAAAGCGTCGGCAAGGTCGAAGTGATCGATGCCCTGGCGGTTGGGTTGCACCACGTAGCAGTCGTCCGGTACGCGGCGGGCAATCCAATGGTGGCCGCCGATGTTCTCCCAGTACCACACCTCGTGGGCGTCGCCGAAGGCCACGCCGTTGGTCTCGTAGGTACCGTACTGCTCCACCAGGGCGCCCAGGCGCTTCACACCTTCGCGAGCCGTGGTGATGTAGGGCAGCGTGATGGTGGGCAGGTTCTCCTCGCCGATACCGCCGGGCACTTCCGGCTTGTAGTCGGCGTCGCCCGGCTTGCCCTGGGCGGGTTGGTACACCACCAGCGGGTCGGCGCCCAGCACGCGGGCGTTGGCCGAGATGGTCTCGGTGGCCGACATGGACACGTTGGCGGCGTTGATGCCGGTTTCAGCCCAGACGCCGTTGGAGGGATCGGCGTTCGGGGTGCAGGTGTAGCGCAGAGGGTTGTCGGGCAGTTCGATGGTCAGGTGGCTGGCCACGCCGGTGTAGGTGCGCGGCTGGTCTTCCGGGTTCACCACGATGAGCTTCTTCGGATCGAAGGAGAAATCCTCACCGTCCTCGTTGCGGGCGACAATGGTAGACCCGTCGTTGGTGGCCAAGCGGCCGACGAGCAGGGTTGTGCAAGCCATAAAAGGCCTCCTTTTCGAATGGCCGTGCGGCGCGCATGGGGTCGCAAGTTCGCTGATCCCTCAAGAACCTTTGGGCTGCAGGAGCTTGGGGCTCGCAGGTGTTCATGGGCTTCAAGCCCGCCGGGCGGCTGGTTTCGTACTCTTTCGGTATACGCTGACCGCGGCGTTGGCGGGAGCGGTGCCCTCGGTTTGTCAACAAGCCGAGGGCGAATGGGAAAGCGGGAGATGATCGGGACGCCCCCAGGGTCGTCCCGCTGGTGAGATGGCCCTTGTCGCAGCGGGGGATTCCGGCCATGACGCGGGGTGGGGCTCTGGGCGTAGTGGAGGGAGGCTGGGGTGCGGTCTCGGCCGTTGTTCGCGAGAGGCAATCCTTGGCTGCAAGTTGACGGGTTTGGAACCGCATCGCGCGAAATAACGGTTTCAGTGCCTGTTTTGGCTGCAAATGAACGGTTTTGGACCAGCGACATGTTAAATGGCGGCTTCAATGCCCGGTTTGGCTTGGAAAACACGGTTTTGGAACCCCTGGAGCTTCGTTTCGTTCCAAAACCGTTCGTTCGCAGCCAAACGAGCGCACGAAAGCCTGTTTTAGCGTGGCCGGTGTTCCAAAACCGTGATTTCCAAGCCAAACCATGCCCGCGGGGCTACTTTTTGTCGCGCTCGCTGTTCTGGCTTGGCAGCTGGTCGGGTAGTTGGAAGTAGTCGTCGAGCTTCCACGACGCAGCAAAGAGCATTCGCTGCTGCTCGCTGAAACGGGCGGACTGGGGGCGCAGGCGTGTGCCCAGTTGCTTGCTGGCCTGTCGGGCCACTTCGCGCATTTTCACAGGGTTGCCCAGCTGTCGGGCGGTTACGGTGATCACGCGATAGCCGTCGCGCTCAAGGGCCATACGCCTCAGCGAGTCGCGCGTCACTTGCTGCGGCGCAAGGTGCTCGCTGTCGGAATCGTACTCGATGGCCAGGCGCTCTTCGGGGAAAAGCAGGTCGGGCTTGAGGGTAGCGCTGCCCACAATGGCCTTTGCCTGCTGCGAGAGGCGTATCCGCTGGTTGAGCAGGGGCTGTGGAAGTCCGAACCCGCCGTAGCGCGACGGCGCACTCAAGATGGTGCCCAGAAATGCCTCGGGAGGAGACGCCGCCTTGGCGACCATCAGGCTGAGCGCCAGCCGCGCTTTCTTGACGCCGTGCAACCCAGGGTTCTTGCCGATGAAGCGCTGAATCTTCTCCGGAGTGGTAAGCGCTGACCGGGCACCGAGCTGTCGGTTGCCGGTGGGTGTGAGGTAAAACGTGCCACAGAGGGCGTTGCCCGCCTTGACCAGTTCGTAGAGCGAGAGGCTTCGGGCCAGCTGCACGAAGCAAAGTTCGGGGCTGGCGGTGTATACGCCGCTTCCGACGCGGTGGAAAATCTTTCCCTGCGCCGTAAGGCGGAGTACGTGGGGGGCGGTGCGGGGAAGGGGTCGACGCGACCGCGAGGGCATCATCACGTGATAGGGCTGCTTGATAAAGGGGAAGACGTCCGAGAGGTAGTCGACGGCCTCGTTGGTAGGTTCGCACTCGCGGAAGGCTCGTACGCCGACGGCGTCCGCGGCGCGCGGGGGCGCCGGCGTAAAGAGCCAGTGAGAGAACGACGATATGCCGTACAGGAAAACTCGCATGGGAGTATTGTAGGTCGCGGAGGAGTCCAGGAGAGCGCGGTGCGGATATTCACAGATTACGCGTTGCAGGGACACCTGCTGGGATGGGAAGGGTGAGGCAATTTGGAGAGTATCTCCTGGTCAAAACGGGCCTGCTACCTGGAAGAGGGAGACTTGGCTTGCCGAGGTGCGTGCGGGGAAAACCCCAATGTTCTGTTGAATGCGAACAGGATGGCATGTTGTCGGTGCAGGAGGGGCGAAGCGGCAGTGTCGGGTCGGACGGCATGCGAGTCGGATGACGTATTGTCGGTTCAGGGGACGAAGCGGATCCTTGGTTTGGGAGGTGCTCGAGCCTGACGGTGTTTGCTCGGCTAGAGCGGCGAACAAGCGATAGCGGTAAGCGAAGCAGGATGCGAGCTAGAGGGCGTTGGTGCGGGGAGCTTATGGGCGTTTCGTGGAGGTCGGTGTGGCGGCGCTGAAGGAGGCAAGGTAGCGTGGATACCATACTCGTCCACCTTGATGTCGATGTTCTCGCGCTATTCGCGCCTTCGACCGCTCGGGTGCGTGAACGAGCTGATCGGCTCGTCTGCCGCAGATTGGCGGTGTCGATGCCGAACTCCCTTTCCTTTTTCAGCTCGCGACATTTTTCCCGGCCTTCCCACTTGCGGCTTTCGCAAGCTTTGGGTTTTGCCGGCACCGCTCGCCGCTGAGTGCCCTTTTTCTGGCTGCCACATGGTCTCGAGGAACTTTGCCATGTTGGCGGAGCTTCGCGTTTCGTGCTCCCCTGGATGTGGGCGTGGCTGCAAAAGCGCGGTTTTGGAACGGAAGGCCGCCAATTTGAGTTCGAGGCCGCTGAAATGGCTGAGAATTGTCGATTTTGGAACGCCGTGGCTGGGGTTGGCACGTTGCTGAACATGTCGGCCTGGGAAAACGCGTCTCCGCGATGGTCCGGGGAGGTGCAATTCGCTGGCAAATGTTCCAAAACCGTGGTTTTGAAGCCAATCCATCGACTTCAACGTGAAATTCGCGTACAGCCCGGCGCTTCGCGAGGGGTTCTCCACTTCGCGTACAGTCCGGCGCTTCGCGAGGGATCCGGCGCTTCGCGAGGGACCCGATGCCTCGCGTGGGGCGCCGATGACTCGCGGTGGGCATTGACGCTTCGTGGCGAGCGTTGAATCCGAAAGAGCATGAGCGACGGGAAAGTAAGTGAAAAGGATACCTGGAGAGGAGATGCTATGAATCCGCGGAAGGACGAGGTGGGGTCGAATGAAGGGCGGCAACAGGTCGGGAGCGTGATGCCCCAAGAGACGTCCAGCGTCGAGGAAGAGGAGCGTGCTCGGTTGGCCGAGGTGGAGGCCCAGATCAGCGAGGCGGTCGCGCGGACTCGGAGGTTGGCGGCGCGTCTGGAGGCAGGTCATCGGGAAACCGGGGCCCATCTTGCCGCCGCTCGAGGCGAGTTGTCGCCCGAGGAGGCGCATCTGTCGGCCTTCGAACTGAACCGCATGGACGCTCAGGCTGCCTCGGCGCACCTTTCCCGTCAGCGGCTGGAAAAGCTGGCTGCCTCCCCCTACTTTGCGCGTGTCGATTTTGTCGACGCGGAAGGCGAGCAAGTAACCTACCTGGGACGCTTCGCCTTCAGCTGGCGTAATCAGGCGGTGGTATCGGACTGGCGCAGCCCGGTGGCCAGCCTGTTCTACGACTTCGAGCCTGGGCCAGCGGCGTTTGAGGCGCCGGCGGGGCGCCGCGAGGGCGCATTGACCCGCAAGCGACAAATCGGCATTGAGGACGGGCAACTGCGCTATGCCGCCGACTCCTCCTCGAGCGTGCGCGACGAAGTGCTTGTTCAGGCGCTCTCGCGTACAGCCGACGCGAAAATGCATGACATTGTTTCTTCTATCCAGCAAGAGCAAAACGCTATTATCCGCGATGAGGCGCCGGGCACGCTGATCATTCAAGGGGTGGCGGGCTCAGGCAAGACCTCCATTGCACTGCACCGTGTTGCCTACTTGCTGTATCGGCAGAAAGAGCGCTTGAGCGCTCGCTCAATAGCTATTCTTTCGCCCAACCAAGTTTTTTCCGACTATATTTCCGGCGTTTTGCCCGAGTTGGGCGAAGAGCCCGTGATGCAATGGAGCCTTTACAGTTTCGCCCAGCGGCTTTTAACGGGGGTGGCAAAGGTGCAGCTGCCGCGCTCTTGGGCGGATGAGACCGATCCTGCTCGCATGGTAAGGGTGCGGGCGAAGGGGACCGAGGAGTTTGCCGATGAACTGGCATCGTGGCTTGACGGCCTCATGGCGGCCGAAGGGGCTCATCTCGTCTTTGGTCCCCATGATCTTCCCGTGGGAGGCGCCACCGCCGAGGCTTCGTGGCTGGCCGAGCGATTTGCCGCCTATGCGCCGGTGCCCTTCAGCGAGCGCCTCGACCTCGTGGCCGGCGATGCGCGCGAGCGAGCTCATGGTCAGACATTCGGCCGTTACGCCCAGACGCTGCCCACGCGACGCGAGTTAGCGGGTCGCTTGCGGCGCATGATGACGGCGAAGAACGCGCCCGCGCTGTATCGGCGGTTCCTGGCTGAAACGGGGCGCAGTGCGTTGCGCAAGGCTCCTGCGTCGGGGGTAGTGGAATGGGAGGATGCCTTTCCGCTGGCGCTGTGCCACTGGGCCTTCGAGGGTGCCGACGGTTTTGACGGGTGCGGTGACGTACGCCATTTGGTAATCGACGAGATGCAGGATCTGTCGCCGGTGGCCCACGAGGTTATCGCCCGGACCTTCCCTTGCGACAAGACCATTTTGGGCGACGTGAACCAATTGGTGGACGACCGTGAGGCGACGGCGCCTTCGGCGGTGGCGGCCCGTTATTCTGGGGCGCGGATGATGTCGCTGATGCGCAGCTATCGCTCGACCTGGGAGATAACGGCCCTGGCCGCGCAGGTGAAGCCTATCGCCGGCCTTGAGGCTGTGCAGCGCCACGGCGAGGAGCCGCGTTTGGTGCGCTGCGGAGACACGCGCGGGGTGCTGGAGGCGGTAGACAACGCTGTGGCTCAATGGCAGCGTGGCACCCGACGCACCTTGGGCATTATTGCGAAGTCGGACTTTCTCGCTGCCCGCTACGCCGAGCTTTTGGCCCGCGACCACGAGCTCACCCTGTTGACTGACGAGACCGATGAATATCCCGGCGGTCTGGTGGTGAGCTCAGTGCGCTTAGCAAAGGGCTTGGAGTTCGACGAAGTGGTGCTTTTGGATGTGGACGCGCGGCAGTATGCGACAGAGGCCGATCGCAATTTGCTGTACGTGGCCCTTACGCGTGCCATGCATCGCTTGACCGTTCTTTTCCGCGATGAACCGTCGCCGCTTTTGGGAGGGGCAACGGCCGAGCGCCCCTAGTCGCAGCAGCGATCGGGCATGGGGATGGCGGAGGGTGCCGGCACAGGAGTGGCAGGCGCTCCGGGGACAGCAGGCGCTCCGGGGACGGTGGGCGCGGCGGGAGTTGCGCGGCGCTCGAGGTCGCCCATATGGTGCAGGTTCGGGGTAGTCAGGGCCCAGGCGGTCACGGCACCCCAGCAGACGATGAGCCCCACGCCGGCTACGGCGAGTCCCGCCGTCTCCACCACCACCGAGGTGGCGAACACGGCTACGGGTGCGGCTACCAACATGAGCGAATTCTGGGTGCCCAGGGCTGCGCCGCGGTTCTCGGCAGGGATGCGGTCGAAGACGAAGAATCCAAGGAGCGCCGAGGCCGGACCGGCCGAGAGGCCCAGCAGAGCGGCGCCGCCAACCATAACGGGGAAGGTCGGCAGCAGGCCCATAGTCAGCAGCCCCAAAGCCATACCGAACAGCGACAGGGCGAACCACGTGCGACGACGCAGCTTGTGGGCCAGGGCCGAATAAGCCAACGAGCTAACCAGCATGCCGGCGGACATGGCCGACAGGACATAGCCCAAAAGCTCGGGAGTGCCGGCGTCCGTGAAGTGCACGGGCAGCACCAGGCCCTGGAACGAGCCCATGACCATGACGATGCCGAAGGTGAGCAGCATACTGGCACGCAACAGGGCATCGCGCTTGAACAGCACCACCACGCCCGATTTGAGAGAACTCAGAGCATCGCGGACAACGCCGCGCGAAGTGGTGGCAGGGGCGGTTTCAGCGTCCTGCGCACCGGTGCGGCCGATGGCGCGGGGCAGCGTGAGGGTAACCAGCGCCGCAGCCAAGGACATAGCGGCGGTGAACCACAGGGCGCTGGCATCGCCGATGGTGGTCATAAGGAAGGCAGCCAAGGCCGGGCCCACAATGACCGTGAGCGAGTCGAGGGACTGGGCAAGACCCATGAACTTCTGCAGGCTCTTGCCATCGCGTTCGCAGACGGCGGGCAGCAGCGCATCGCGGGCGGTCATGCCCGGAATATCACCGATGGCGCCCACCAGCCCCAACACCACGAACCAGCCGAAGCTGAGACCCCAGATCATGTCAACCACGGGCAGCAGGGCCACCGAGGCGGCGGACATTAGGTCGGAGATGATGGATACGTTGCGGCGGTTGAAGCGGTCGATGAGCGCGCCGCCCACCAGGCCGATGATCATCTGGGGTGCGGCGCAGATAAGCGCCAGGGCGCCGGCGGCCAAGGGGTCGCCCGTGGTGGCCAACAGGATCAGGGGCAGGATGACGCCGGCGACCGAGTTGCCCAGAAGCGACAAGGCGCAGGACAGCAGGTAGCGCGGGGAGACAGGGGCGCCGAGGGAGAACGGCCGCGGTGCGAGAGCGGTTGGTTCGGCGTGATGCGGGGCCATAGCGGTTCCTTTCTCGAGTGGTTTGTTCGAGAAGGCAGTAAAAACTATGACGTTGCGTCGGGGTCAAACGTCCTGTGAAGGAGTTGTGGGGTGGGTGGCGAAGGTTGGGGGAGTGCGGTCGAGGGCGGCGCAGTGGCATCGCGCAGCTAGGTGCGCGGGAGCTCGCTGGCGGCGCGCGCTTCCAGAATGTCGCCGATGGCGCGCTCAATGCGCTCGTTCACATCGCGTTGAGCCTCGTTGAGCGACTCGTTGGCCAGTTCTTCGAGGAGTCGCTCTTCCTTGGTGGCTTCGCGCGTCCAGTTGGCAGCGTCGAACTGCTCGATGAGGGGCGCCAGCAGGTCGAGGGACTCGCTCACAATGGCGGCACGCTCGGCTTCGGGAGCATCGGGGGCGAGCTGCGAGCAGCGCTGGTCGAGGGATTCCATGGCCGCGGCGAAGGAGGTGTCCTGCATGTGGGCCGCTACTCGCTCCAGTTCGGCCATCTCGCGATCGCCGTAGAGATGACTTGCCACCACCAGGGCGGCGTGGCTTGTGGCGTCGGTGCTGTTGCCGACAATGCCGCGGATGGCGCGGCCAAAGCGCACGGGCATGTCGGGGGAGAGCTGCTCGGCCTTGAGGGCGGCAATGGTGCGCCGCTGCTCTTGAAGAGCCTCGATTTGCAGGGCCAACTCGCTATCGAGCTCGTCGAGGGCCGAGAGCGGCGAAGGACCGGCTGCTTCGCCGTCGGCAGCGTCGGTTATGGCCTGTTCGTCCATCTCTTCGAGTAGTGCGCCGATGCGGGCAAGGGGAAAGCCCAACGAGGCCAAGCGTTTGATGCGCAGGACGCGGGCCAAGTCGGCGGCGGTGTATTCGCGATATCCATTGGCGGAGCGCGGCGGTTCGGGCAGGAGTCCCAGCTGATGGTAATGGCGCAAGGTGCGCACGGTCACGCCGGCCGTTTTCGCCACCTCGTTGCTGCGCATGGGGCTCCCTCCCGTTGGTCTGCCTGGTAGTGATTGATTGGCGAAAGTGGGGGCGGTTCCGTTATCTTGAGCGCACCGTCCCCAGGAGTTTTCTATTCTACCGCTTTTCGCTACAGCGTCTTCAGGGCCTTATCGATGGGCTCGTCGCCGCTTACCACCATGATGAGCTTGCCGTAGGTGTTGTGCAGTCCGCGCACCTCGGCCAGCACCGCGGCCACGTCGGCCAGAGGGATGCTGCCCTCATGGGCCGGGTTCACCTGGATGTGGCCAGTCGGTGCGTCCTCAGTGAGGAAGCCGGCCTGCACGATGGTGTAATCGAGCCCGCTGTTCTCCAGCCATTTATCGGCGAAAAACTTCGCGATGTTGTAGTCGGTAAGGTCGGCAAGGCCCTTCTCGGTCTCCCAGCGCTCGGGCTCGGTGGCGAACATGGAGCTGAGCATAACGAAGCGACGCACGCCGGCGCGCTTGCAGGCCTCGATGAGTTTGACGGCGCCGAAGGCGTCGGTTTGCAGCAGGTCGGCACCGCGGGAGCCGGCCACGAAGTACACGGTCTCGCAGCCCTTTACCGCTCCGGTCATGGTGTCGACATCGCTGTGGAAATCAAAGGTTACCGGGTGGACGTGATCGCTGTAAGGAGTCAGGGGGTGACGGCTGGCAGCCACCACCTCGTGCCCTTCGTCGGCCAACAGGGATACCAGAACCTGTCCCACGCGCCCAGAGGCGCCACCTACAAATACCTTCATAACATGCCTCGATTCAACAGATTGACAGATGCGCGTCCTTGGAAGCGCATCTCTTGATTGTGGTACGCTAGATGCAAGAAAAGCCGAACGACCCTGGGTCGTTCCAGAATTGAAAGGCTTCCGTTGCCCTGTGGCTTCGGGACAGGAAAGGGCGCGCATGAACGACCAAGAGCGCTTGGCGCGGTTCGAGGGGGTGCTGGCTGATTTGGTTGCGGAGAACGCGCTGGTGCTTCAGCAGCTTGAGACTTTGCGAGCTCAGGGGAAGGTGAAGACGGCCACTTATCAGCAGCTGACGGCACGGAAATTGGCGCTGAAGTCGACGCTTGCGCTCTTCGAGGAGCGGGGTCTGCTGTGAGTGCGGCTGGCAACAACGGTATGAGCGGCTTCTCCGCGGCTGCGCGGCGATGGTTCGCCGAGGCGTTCGGCGCACCTACGGCAGTGCAGGAGCGGGCGTGGAAGACCATTGCGGCGGGTGATAACGCGCTCGTTATCGCGCCTACGGGTTCGGGCAAGACCCTGGCAGCGTTTCTGTGGGCCATCGATCGGCTCATGGCCGAGAAGGCGGCAGCCATGACGGCGGGCGAGAAGTGGGCTCCTGGCGCGCGGGTGCTCTACGTGTCGCCCCTGAAGGCTCTGGGGGCCGACGTCGACCGCAACCTGCAGGGACCGCTTTCGGCTTTGTCTGCGCTGGCAGCTGAAGAGGCGGCCGTGATGGGCGGCAAGGCGCCCGAGGTGCGCACCGCTATGCGCACGGGGGACACCACGCCCGACGAGCGTCGGAAGATAGTGCGCAATCCACCGGACATCCTCATCACCACGCCGGAATCGCTCTACCTCATGCTGACTTCCCAGGCGCGGGAAGTGCTTCGCTCGGTGGAGACGGTCATTGTGGACGAGGTCCACGCCTTGGCGGGCGACAAGCGCGGGGCGCATCTTTCGCTTTCGCTGGAGCGCCTGGATGATCTGCTGGAGCAGCCCGCCCAGCGCGTGGGCCTTTCGGCGACGGTGCGCCCTCGCGAAGTAGTGGCGCAGTTTTTGGGCGGCTGTCATCCGGTGACGGTGGTGGCCGAGGAGGCTCCTCCCTCCCTCGATCTTTCGGTGCGTGTGCCCGTACGGGATATGACGGCGGCGCCAGCTTTCGAGGGTTTTGCGGGGGCGGGCGACGGGACGCGGGTGCGCGGCGCGGGGCCACGGCGCGCTGCCGTCGAGAACGCCTGGAAGTCCGATCGGGCCTTGCGCGCGGTCATGGCGGCAGAAGAGGGGAAGGGCCCCGCGCCCCATCCCGACAGCCGCCTGGGGTCATCTTCCATTTGGCCGCACATCGAGGCGGCTATTCTCGACGAAGTGCTGGCCCATCGCTCCACCATCGTGTTCGTGAACTCCCGTGGGCTGTGTGAGAAGCTGACGGCCCGTTTGAACGAGCTGTACGCTAAGCGCTTGGGGCTCAATGCGCCCCATGCCGAGAGCGCTGGTTATTGGGCGGCTGCGGGAAGTTCAGGGGCGCCGGGCGAGGGTGATGCCGGCGGCGCGGCTGTCGATCAAGGTGCGCGGTCGGCGGAAGTGCGCGGCGTGCGCACGGGGGCTGACCCGATGGCGGCTGCTCCTGGGGCGGCCTTCCGCTCCGATATCGGATCCACCACCAAGCTGGTCACGGAGCCTTCGGTGCTTATTGCGAAAGCGCACCACGGATCGGTGTCCAAAGAGAAGCGCTTGCAGGTGGAGCGCGAGCTGAAAAGCGGCGATCTTCCCTGCGTGGTGGCCACCTCCAGTTTGGAGTTGGGCATCGATATGGGCGCCATCGACCTGGTCATTCAAGTGGCGGCGCCCTATTCGGTGGCCAGTGGCCTGCAACGGGTCGGTCGCGCGAACCACCAAGTGGGCGGCCGCTCGGTGGGCATTATGTACCCCCGCACCCGCGTAGAGGTCATCGATGCGGCTGTTATGGCCGAAGGCATGGAGGCCGGTGCCATTGAGGCCACGCGCCTGGTGGAAAACGCGCTGGACGTGCTGGCGCAGCAGACGGTGGCCGCGGTCTCTATGGTTCCCGATGGCCTTGCGGCCGATGTGTGGCTGGCCACGGTGCGTCGCTCGGCCTGCTACGCCGACTTGCCTCGGCGCTCCTTCGAAGGCGTCCTCGCTATGCTGGCGGGGCGCTACGGTTCCGGCGAGATCGCCGAGTTCGCGCCGCGCCTTCTGCGGGATCGCGAGACGGGGCTTTTGAAGCCGCGCCCCGGCTCCCAGCGCTTAGCCGTCACGGCGGCGGGCACTATTCCCGACCGTGGCATGTTCTCGGTGGTGCTGCCCGAAGGCGACGCCCGACAGGGGCGTCGGCGCGTGGGGGAGCTGGACGAGGAGATGGTGATGGAGTCCCGGGTGGGCGACATCATCGCCCTGGGCACTAGTACCTGGCGCATCAAGGAAATCGGCGCCGATCGCGTCATAGTGGAAGCGGCTCCGGGTCGGGCGGCGCGGTTGCCGTTCTGGCATGGCGAGGCGGTAGGGCGTCCCTACGAGACGGGGCGGGCCCGCGGCGCCTTCGTGCGGGCTCTCGACGCCGGGGTGCCTTCTCGCGGCGAAGAGGCTGAGGAGTCGTTGACCCCGACTTTGAGCGAGCGGTTGCAGGCGGACGGTCTCGATGCCAGCGCACGAAACAACCTGGCGGCCCTGGTAGACGCCCAGCGTTCGTGTACGGGGGTGGTGCCTACCGATCACACGCTTGTTATCGAACAGTGCGCCG
This sequence comes from uncultured Adlercreutzia sp., assembly GCA_910585575.1. Lineage (GTDB taxonomy): Bacteria > Actinomycetota > Coriobacteriia > Coriobacteriales > Eggerthellaceae > Adlercreutzia. The sequence continues at coordinate 13,763 of CAJUFS010000009.1, forward strand.
ACGAGACGGGGGATTGGCGGGTCGTTCTCCATTCCCCGTTTGGGCGTCGCGTGCACGAGCCGTGGGCCTTGGCCGTGGCCCATCGCATCAACAGCACGTTGGGCTATGACCCGCAGGCCGTAGCGGCCGATGACGGCATCGTGCTGCGTGTGCCCATGGGGGAAGAGGCCCTACCCGGTGCTGAGCTGTTCTTGTTCGACCCCGATGAGCTGGAAGCTGTGGTGCGGGATCGGGTGGGGTACACTGCCCTGTTCGCGGCCCGTTTTCGCGAGTGCGCGGCTCGCGCGCTGCTTATGTCGCCGACGGCGCCCGGCAAGCGGGCCCCGTTGTGGCAGCAGCGTTTGAAGGGCGGCCAGCTTTTGGAGGCCGCGCGCCAGGAGGAGGATTTCCCCATCATTTTAGAGGCGCTGCGCGAGTGCCTGCAGGATGTATTTGATCTGCCAGCCCTGCGTGAGGTGATGACGGGATTAGCCGCAGGCGCCATTAAAACAGTGGAGGCCCAAACGGCGGTGCCGTCGCCGTTCGCCGCGCCCTTGGTCTTCGGCTATTTGGGCGAGCATCTCTACGAAGGCGATTTGCCCCACGCCGAGCGTCAGGCCTCCCTGTTGGCGGTAGATCCAGCGCTGCTTGCCGAGCTGCTGGGATCCGGATCGGTGGAGGAAGTGCTTGACCCCTCGGTGGTAGCCCAGGTTCAGGCCGAGCTTCAGCGCACAGCCCTTAGCTGGCAGGTGAGGGGTGCTGAGGGAGTGGCTGACCTATTGCGTGAACTGGGGCCTCTTTCAGTGGAGGAGGTGGCCGCGCGGCTTCAGCGCGCCGATGGGTCCGACCCTGCGGTGTTGGGCGGGACGGCGGATTTGGCGTCGACTGACGATGGCGCCGGTGCCTCCGTGTCCCTTGTGGAGGCGGAAGGCCTTCTTCGGGACCTCGAAGCTGAACATCGGGCCTTTCCAGCGGCTGTGGCCGGGTGCACCCGATGGGTAGCGGCCGATGATGGGCCGCGCTTAAGCGCTGCCTTGGGCGTCAAGGTTCCTTCCTGGGCCGAGGGGCCGATGAAGCGGCGCTTTCCGTTTGACGGCTTGCTGGCACGATTCGCGCGCACGCGCACTCCCTTTGCAACCAGCGAGGCAGCGGAGAGCTTTGGGATCGGCGCAGCGCTTGTGCAGGAAGCACTCGAGCGTTTGACGGCCGAGGGACAGCTTCTTCGGCTGGGGTCCGACCGCTGGGTCGATGCCGGCGTGCTTCGTCGCTTGCGGGCCCGTTCGCTGGCTAAGGCGCAGGAGGCTGTCAAGCCTGTGGCACCCGCGGTCTTCGAGCGCTTTTTGCTGCGTCGGCAAGAGGTTGCCAGCGTGGAGGAGGGCGCTCTGCGGGGCGTCGAGGGCGTGGCGGTGGTGATCGCCCAGTTCGAGGGCGTGTACCTGCCGCCGGCATTTTGGGAGGCCGTCGTGTTTCCCGCTCGCGTGATTGATTATCGGCCTGCTTACTTAGACGAGCTTCTGTCGTCCGAGGAGGTGCTGTGGGCGGCGCGCGGCGCGGATGGTCAGGGGCGGGCATCGTTCGATGTGGCTTTCTTTCCCACGGATTCGCCCTTGGCGCCGTTGCCGTGGGATGCGGCTTTAGGCTTGGCCGAAGAGGGCTCGGCAGAGCCGGGGATCGATATGACGGAAGAAACGGGGGCCGCGCCTGTCGGTGCGCCAGGCGCGGATGGAGAGACAGGCGCTCGTTCAGATACCACTGACGATTCGACGCCGCTGCGGTTCGTGATTCGCTGCGTGCTGGCCATGCAGGGCCCGCTTTCTTTCCGAGCGCTCGTCGAGGCGGCGCAGCGACGCCTGGGCGGCTCCGCGCTTCTCGAGCGCGAGGTGGCCGACGCTCTTGGAGCGTTGGTGCGCGAGGGTATCGTTGCCAGCGACAGCTTCGCCTTCCCGCGGGCTGGCGGGACGGCCCAGCCGCCCGTGGCGCGTTCCGGCGGTCAGACGCCCCCGCCTTCGCGCCGCGCGACCAGTCGCCGCGGGCGTTCGCTGCGCTCGGAAATGCGTCGCCAGGCCCGGGCGACGGTTGTGGCGCGTCAGGGGGCCGCTGCCGCCTTCGATGGAGCCCTGGCGGGTCGCTGGATGCTCTTGGCGCCCGCGGAGGCATCGAGCACGGTACAGGCTGTGGCGCTCGTTGAGTCGCTGCTTGATCGCTACGGCATCATCACGCGCGATATTGCGTTGCAGGGCGGCGTTCCCGGCGGTTTGTCGACGCTCTATCCCGTGCTGCGCGCCATGGAGGACGCCGGCGAGCTGACCCGCGGCCACTTCGTGGAAGGTCTGGGGCCGGCGCAGTTTGCCGCGCGGGAGACGGTAGAAGTGCTGAGACGCATGGCTGACGAAGTCGAAAGCACGGCCGAGCGCGGAGCCGTCCCTGTGGTTGTGGTGGCGGCCGACGACCCTGCCTGCCTTTACGGTGCGGGCCTTCCGTGGCCCCCAGTAGTCGAACTCGGCAGTGAGAGCCTCGAGGCAAGCGGGACGTCGGAGGTGGTTGTCGAGGAAGCCGCGGGGGACCAGAAGCCAGGAGTTCGGGCGGCGTCGGATTCGCTTGCGCTTACCGTGCGGCCGAGCCGCCGCGAAGGCTCCCTGGTGGTGCTCGCTGCAGGAGCGCCCGTGCTTTGGGCGGCGCCGCGCCTCAAGGGGCTGGTGACCTTCACCGAGGACGAGGCGATGCTGGCAGATGCGGTGGCAGCCCTTAAAGATCAGGTGCTGGCCGCCCTCAAACGCGAGGGTGCCGAGGCGTCGCGCAAGAAGATTGTCGTGGAAACCTGCAACGGCGTCGACGTGCTGGCCACACCCGTGGCCGCCCTGCTCCAGCAGGCGGGGTTCGCTCGTCTGCCGAATGGGATGCGCCTGTACGCCAGTCCGTTCTAGAGCGGTTTGCAGGCAGTTTCGAGGACGCTGGAACTTCAGCGAGCCGTCGTAGGGAGGCGATTTCGCAAGTAAGCCCACGTACGTGACGGTAAATGCGAAACGGGCGCCGCGCTTCTCTCGGAGCGCGGCGCCCGTATTCGAATATGCCATGAGCTGCGACCCCCTCAAAATCGCAGGAGGCAACGGAGTTGGTAAAGAAGGAGGGCGATGGCCAGAAAGGAGAGCCATCGCCCGGAACGCCGTTGAGCCGAGCGGACGACGTTCGGTGAAGTCCTGGGCGGGGGCGGAGCCGGCCTAATCTCAATGGCCCCAAAAAGATCATCCGGTGGGAGACCGCCCCCTGAGGAACGGCGTTTACTATAGGGTGCACACGTCCTGGGGAAAATCGCCTATCTTCGGTAAAGGCATCACCCTTTTTAGGTAGGAGCAAAAATATCATCTTGACCACGGGCTTTGCTTGCCATCGGTGAGCTGTTTTTACCCGTGCTAGAATCAGGAAGAAGATCCAAGGGGCGTCGCGAACGGCGTCGGTGCGGTATACGAGGGGGCGGAACTATGGCGGGTAGGGCAATACCCAGCTGGGCTGCGGGCGATCAATCGCCGGCGCCATTTGCGCTGCGCCCGGTTCATGGCGCCCTGGCGGCGTTCGTCTTGACGCTGCCAGCCTATACCCCGACGCTTTCCTACTTCTCCGAGGCTCCTCAGGCATCGGCCCTCAGCGATGCCTTTCTCTTCGCCCTGCTGCTTGGGGCGCTTCTTGTCGCCGTTCTTATGACCGTCCGGGGGCTGCAAACGTCTCCCCAGGTTCGCGGGGACGGAATTCTGTCACGCGTGGCGGTGGCAGCCTATGTGGTCGGAATCGCGCTGTTTCTGGTGCTGCTGTTCCAGGGGCAGCCGGTCCCTCTGCTTGCCATCCTGGCAGGTTTTGTTGCGGGTGCCGCTTTGCCGATGTTGGTGACAACTTGGGCTCGCATGGTGGCTGTGCCGATGGATCGGGCGCTTTTGCTTTGCGGCTTTGTCGGTGTGGTTGTTTCGTTTCTGGGGTGGGTACTTTCGCTGCTGCCGGTGCATCTGCTGGCGCCGGTGTACGGCGTGCTCGTGCTGGCGGGCGTGGTACCGCTCTGGGTTGGTGCTCGGGCGCCAGGGATAGACGCCGGGTCTCCTGAGGCCGCTCCCCGGGGAGCCTTGCGCAACCTGCTTTCAGTGACGTGGTTGCCTTTGCTGGGGCTGGCAGTTTTCGCGTTCATGACGACGGTGATGGCACACAGTGCGTTCGGCGTGGTACGGGCCACGTTTTTGAGCGGCGTACTTGCCGCCGTGGTCGTGTTCGGCGTCTGCTTCCTGTGGGGGCGCAAGCCGCTGCTGCCCTGGTGCTACCGCGTGCTTGTTCCTTTGCTGGGGGCAGTGTTCGTGGTGCTGGGCGCCTTCCCCGCTGGCACGTTCCCGCGCGAGGTGTCCGTGGTGGCGCTGTATCTGTTCTACCTGGTGCTGGCTATGCTGGGATGCGCTTTGTTTCTGGCGGTGGTACACGCCCGCGAGTTGTCGGCGCGCGTTGCCTTGGGCTTCGGCGTCGGCGTGGTAGCGCTGGCGGCGTTGGTGGGGTGCATCCTTTCCCAGGTGCTTCAGGTTACGGCCGATTTCTCGCCGTGGCTCACCGTCCTTACCGGCGCGTTCATTGCCGTGCTGCTGGTGTTTTTGGGACGCACGGCGTGGGACGAGCTGGGTGAATTGCAAGAGGCGCGGGCTGCCGCGGCGGTGGCAGAGGTTGTTCCGGAAAGGACGCCCCTTGCCGACAGCATTCTGGTCGATTTACCCGTGCGGGTGCCTCTCGAGGCGCGCTGTGCCGCCCTGGCCGAGCGGTTCGGTCTGTCCCCGCGCGAGGCGGAAATCCTTGGGTACCTGGCGCGCGGTTTCTCTCCTACCTACATTGCCAAGGACCTGGTGCTTTCCGTGAGCACCGTGCGCACTCACGTGCGGAACATTTATCGCAAGCTGGGCATCGGCAAGCGCGAAGAGCTCATCCACCTGGTGGACGAGGAGTAGGGAAACGACTCCCTTAAACCACGGTGATGCCAGGGCTGCTGGCTTTTCCAGCGGCAGTTTTTGCCGCGCTTGCTGGCAAGTAGGAGTAGGCCCACTGATCTTCTCGTGCACAATGGGGCCATGAAAAAGACAGGGATCAGGCCAGCGGTCATTGACTTCATTCGGGATGCCGCCCGCGTCTACGGGCTGCGGCGAGCTGCGCGAATGACTGCCTGCTAGCTGCGGGGCTCATTAAGCTTCTTCCACGAGCTTCTCGTACTTCTCGAACAAATCGGGGAACGTGCGCTTAAGGCTGACGGGCTTGAAGGTTTCGCGCTCTACCACACAGACGGTGACCAGAGCATCCACCAGCGGGGTGGCGCCTTCGCGCAGCAGCGGCTCGCCGGCCTCGTCGGTGCCTGCGGCATCTTCCGCGCGGAACACCTGTTGGCGGTAGACCGTGCGCATGGGCAGGTTCTTCGCCACCGAGGTGCGCACGAAGCCCGCTTCGCCGTAGCGCAGCGGCGCTTTGTAGGTGATGTCGATGTGGTAGATGGGGCTCATGTAGCCCGCCTGCTCGATGCGCTCGTTGTAAGAGAAATCGGCGGCGTTCAGGTAGTCGATGCGCGCGTCCTCGAAGTACAGCAGATAGTTGGCGTGGTACACCACCCCCATCATATCGGTCTCGCCGTATCGGACGGTAATGGGGGTGTGCACATGCATAGCCACGCTCGCTTTCCTCGCTTGGTATTTGCTTCCGATTATAGCGAAGCATTCCCCGTACATGAGATTTGGTCTCAAATTGACGGTTTAGCAGGAAAGCAGGCCCATTCACCTCTGTTCTACTACAAGTAGATCCAGCAGTTCCTGCCGTGTGTTGATGCCCACCTTCTCGTAAATGTGTCGCGTGTGGGCTTTCGCTGTACCCTCGGCGATGACCAGCTCCTGGGCCACGCCGGAAAGCGACTTGCCGCGGGCCAACAGCTCAAGCACCTCGGTTTCACGCGCAGTGAGATGGCGTTCTTCGGCGAGCTCAGCGCAGCGGCGGGTGAGGCGCGTGCGCTCGGTTTCCTCGGGTGGCCGCTTGCCCAGGAAGACAATGCCCCAGCGTTCCCCAATTTCCCGTTCGTTGAGCACGAGCGCAGCAACAACGGCAATGAGAACGACAAGAATGACGGCTCCGACGGCCGGTCCCGCTTCTCCTAAAATGCCCGTGTTGCTGAGGAGCCGCGCTTCGGTGTTTCCCACCCAGCTCAGCATCACTAAAGCCTCTTCGATACCGAAAAGCAGCAGGGCGCTGACGCCGAAGCGCTTGCAAATATCGCAGAAGAACAAGAAGACGAGGGCGCCGAAGAGCGTGGAGCCGAAGACCACCAGAAAGCTGCCGACGGCCGTGCCGCCCAGGCCAAAGAGCGGAGGCAGCAGCATGCCGAAGCAGATGAGGATGATGGGAGTGCGGTAGAGCGTCGAGAGAGGGAAGCGGTCCGAGAAGTACCACACCCAGACGAACAAAACGAGCGCGGCGGCCAAGGTGGTAAGGGTGGAATGAGGGCCGATGACGCCGCCCAGCGCCGGATCGATCTGCGCGACGCAATAGCCCGAGGCGACATCGAAAAGAGCAAGAACCAGGAAGAACTTCCAGGGCACAAGGCGCCGAGCAGCATGCTGGGGCCGCTCGGCGTCAGGTATGTAACGTCCGTAGGCACGATGGGCCAGGGCAGCGGAAAGCAGCGGCAGGGCAACAAGCGCTCCATAAAGGTACCCATCACGGAAGCCCTCCAAAAGATAGGTGAGGGCCACGCCTCCCATGAAGCTGAGGGCGTAGTAGAGTGCAGCGCGTATGGGGTTCAAGCAGCTGTAGATCTCGCACCAAAGAAGGATGAGCAATGCCGATCCGGCGCCTGCGGCAACGGCGGCAGGAAGTGCCAGAGTCTGCGCCAGCGCCGGGTTGTCGAGCGCGATCACATTGGCGGCGCTTGAAAGTCCGAGCAAGAGCGCGATGGCGGGATAGGTGGCGCGCCGCCCCGCAAGAGGAGCAATCTGTTTCGAGAGAAGAGCAATGGCCAAAGCGAAGATGGCGAGGAACACGTCGTAGAGAAAGTGCCCCACCGCTTCGTTGACGGGAAGGGGCAGAGGGGGATTGGCGTAGGACAGGGACACCCATGCGCGCCACAAGGCAAACCCAAGAAAGGCGAGGGGCATATCAAGGAGAATCGAAAGAGACTTTCCCTCGGTGGGGGTGCTCTGCAACACGGGCACTCCTTTGGATGCGAACGGGCGGTCATGGCGGTGAAGGCTTGGCGGCAGGGGGAGAGCGGTCCAGGGCTTTCTCCGCCAGTTTCGGCGTTGTCAATTATACAAGCCTCAGTACGTCTCAAGAAATACCAGATAAAGGGGGTGTTTAGGAAGGGTGTTTATAAAGATAAACAGCGAATTTCTCCGGCGGTCGATGTGCCGAGAGCAGCCAGCGACCTAAAGTGGGTCCCGCAAAAGCCGCCGAGCTGGATGCAGGAAGGCCGGCAGGCGCTGGGTACGAACACTTGGTGCCGAGGCGGCGTAGGGAGAGATAAGAGGAGGGTTCCCATGAACACCATCGAAGCCAACCAGGGTATCAGCCGTCGCGGTCTTTTTAAGTTGGGCGGACTTACCGCTGCCACCATGGCCGGCGCTTCGCTTCTCAGCGGATGCGGCCAGCCGCGTCAGGCCGGCACCCCCACCGCCGAGACCGGAGCAGCCGTCTCCGATGGCACGCCGAGCTTCTTGGTCGCGCCCGAGCCTATTGCCAACCCTGATGAAACCCGTGAGTTCGAGGTTGTCGTCGTAGGCGCCGGCGTTTCAGGTATGGCCGCTGCCATGTCCGCGGCTGAGGCGGGTGCCAAGACGGCTTGCGTTCAGCGTGAGATTGCGCCGTCGTCCCAGGGCAATATGGCGGCCTCGGTGGACTTGGAGCAGACGAGCGAAGCGGCCAAGCAGGCGCTGATCAGCTACCTCATCACGTTGGGCCAGCATCGCAGCAATCGCGCTCTGCTCGAGGTGTGGGCCGATAACTCCTACGAGGCCCTTGCCTGGTTCAAGGAGGCAGCGGCCAAGGGCGGCGTAGAGGTGAATCCCGACGAGCCTCAGGCTGATCGCGTGCTCGACATCAACGGGTATAAGGTGTACCTGCATGCCAACACCTATTTCGGCATCGGCCACGATGAGGTGGTGAAGGCCATCGAGCCCACGGCCACGGCCGCTGGCGTTGAGTTTTTCTTCGAGTGCCCTGCTGTGCAGCTGGTCACCGATGAGGGCGGTCGCGTGACGGGCGTGGTGTGCGAAGAGGGTGGCAAGAACGTGCTCTTCAACGCTTCCAAGGGCGTTATTCTGGCTACGGGCGACTACCAGTGCGACGAGGAGATGGTGGCCTACTACTGTCCCGATATCGTCGGCTTCCCGCCGTGCCAGATCAACCGTACCGGCGACGGCCACAAGATGGGCGTATGGGCTGGCGGCGAAATCGAGCCGACCACGCATACGAAGATGATTCACGATGCCCGCGTCGGCCGCGTCGACACGCCGCATCTGCTGGTGAACACCAAGGGTGAGCGCTTCATGTGCGAAGGCCCCATGCAGGGTTACCTGAACAATTACGTGCGCGAAGTTATCCACGAGACGGGGGACCCCACGGCGGGCAACCTCTATACCGTGGTGGATGCGAAATGGCAGGAGCAGATTGTCGAGTGGAAGGCCCTCGATCCCGAGATCGACGCATCGAACTGCAAGTGGTACTACGAGGGCAACACCATCGAGGAGGCTTGCGCCGCCATGGCCGCTGATACTGAATCGGGCGGCTATACGCTGGATCCTGCTGCGGTGCAGGCGACGGTGGATCGCTATAACGAACTGTGCGCCAAGGGAGCCGATGACGACTTCGGCAAGAACCCCGTGTTCATGCGCGCCCTCGAGAATCCGCCGTTCATCATTGTGCCCCACGAGTTCGGTTTTGGCCTATCGGCCATCATCGGCGGCCTGTTGGTCAATGCCGACAACCAGGTGCTGAAGGCGGAGGAGCACACGCCCATCGAGGGTCTCTTCGCCGTGGGCAATGTGTCCGGCTGCTTCTACGGCGGCGTTGACTACCCCATGGACGTCCTGGGCCTCTCCATTGGCCGTGCCATCACGGGCGGCTATGTAGCTGGCAAGCACGTGGCAAGCTTGTAGGCGCTCATGCGGCAAGCAGGCGCGTGGCGGCGAAGTGCTGCTGTGCCGAGGGCTTGCAAATGTTGGCAAAGCCGGGGGTTTGTGCGCGTTGAGCGCTGGAGGAGCCGTAGGGCCTTTCGCCTCAGGAGCCTAAGGGATCAGCTCACGAGGCGGGAAGAGCTCCGCAGGAAAAGCCTCACAGGAAGAACCCCACGCCTATTTAACCCTCCCTCTGCGAAGGCCCGCTTATGCGGGCCTTCGCTGGTGCCTGAGGGAAAGCGACAGACCGCTGACGCTAATCCAAATGGAACAGCACGGGCAGGTCGACGCTGACGGGGGAGTTGTCCTCGTTGGTTTCCATGATGTCGGCCATGAAGTCCCACCACTTGCGATTGATGGCGGTGTCGGCGCCGGCGGCCCACTTCTCGGGGTCGTCAATTTCGATGTAGCCGAACAGCGTGAGGGTGTCCGGATCGAGCGCGATGGTGTAGTTACGGCCGCCGTGCTCGTGGATCATGTCGATCATCTCGGGCCACAGCTCATTGTGGCGCCGCTCGTACTCTTCCTCCATGCCAGGGTAGAGCTTCATCTTGAATGTCTTGATCATGGGTCCTCCTCGGGGCATCAGCTCGGGTTCGCTTAGTGGCTGCGCTCATTATAGAGAGCGAGCCCTGCTCGGGAGCTGTCGCGTCACATTTGGCACGGGCTTGAAATTCTCCCGTGCCTCTCGCAGGGCAACGTTCCTTGCGTAATGAGATTCTCGAAAAATGGTCTGAAAAGTGCGGTTTAGCAGGAACAGCGCAACAGCTTCCGTTAGTGACCTGCGGAAACAGCGCTCGCGCTTCAGGAGGTGGGGTAGGTTTGGCCTGGAATGCGCGGTTTAGCATGCTAAACCGCGCATTCCAGGCCATTTTTCGAGAATGGAGTTTGCCTTACTGATTGCTTGGCACTGTGTTTTGTCTGGCTCTAGATACTGCCAAGTTGTTTGCAGAAGAAGGATCGCACGCTGTGCTCTTGCTAGGTTTTCGTGCGCTGCGTCTCCGCTCGCTTTTCGTGCGCTGTGTCCCAGCGAGACCCTCGTGTACGGCGCCCTCGCTAGACTCTCGCGAGCTGTGCCATAATGAGGCCCTCATGCGCTACTCTCTGGCTCGGCTCTTGCGTGTTGCGATCCCGCCCGTTGCTCGCGTGTCAATTGGCTCCACGCATCCAGGTGCTGTTGAGATAACCGTCGAGGTTCCAGCCCAAGCTGAAGAGTAACTGCTGGTTGTGAGCGAAGGACGTGCTCTTTGGATTGAGGCGGCGTCCTCTGCGCTGGGCTGCCTGCTCGGCAATGTGATGCATGGCTTGCGGGCTGGCCAGCTGCTTTGTGGTGACCGTTATCACCTTGAACCCTTTAGCCTCAAGGGCCAGACGTTTGGTGGCATCCCGAGAGATCTGCTGAGGGGTAAGGTGCTCGGCGTTTGAGTCGTACTCGATGACCAATTTGGACTCACGATGGAGCAGATCGGGTACGAGAGATCCCCGATCGGTCATGGTCTGGGTCTTGTGTCCCGAAGCGAGACGCTGGTTCGCCTGAAAGCCAGCCAGTTGAAAGCCGCCGAGTCGATAGGGGAGTTCGAGCACCATGGAGAGGAAGGATTCTGGTGGAGAGGCGGTTCTTTCGCTCAAGAACGGAAGTGTTTTCCGGGCTGCTTTTACGCCGGGAAGCCCCGCGTTTTTCTCGATGAAGTTTGCCAGTTTACGAGTTGTGGTGAGAGGCTGACGACTCTCCAGGCTCCCTCGCTGCAGTGGGTCTATGAAGAAGAGGCTGCACAAGGCATTGCCTGCTCGCACGAGCTCGTGAAGGGACATGCTTCGGGCAAGCTGTACAAAGCAAAGTTCGGGGCAAGCGATAAAGACCCCGCTTGCAATAAGCAGGAAAGGTTTGCCCGGCAGCGCGAATGTGCATGCGTGCGCGCGGACGCCCTCGATGGGCCAAGCGGTGCGTGTGGGGACGAGCAGCTCGTAGGGCTGGGGTATCTGTGGCAGTGTTTCGGCAAGATACTCTGCCAGTTGCAGCGTTGGGGCGCAGTCTTTGAGGGCGGACCGATCGACGCGCGAAAGACTGCCAACGTCCCATGGAAACGTCAGCCAGAATGAAAACGCCGATGTGCCGTAAAGGAAAGCTCTCATGAAGGGAGTGTAAGCGAGAATTTAGGAATGCGAGGAGGTTATTTGGGAGTTCACCATATTCCCCGAGAGTTGTGCGTGGCCTAGCTAGTTTCTGCTCTAGCAATTGGTGGGCTAGCCAGGGCGTTTGCAAAATTGTTCTGAAAAGTACGGTTTAGCAGGAGCGCTTGGGTTTTTCGTTTACAGACGAACTTTTGACCAGGGGCTATGCGGGGTGGCTACTCTCGCGCACGAAGAGGCGTTCTGAAATTGACGGTTTATCATGAGAAACCGTCAATTTCGGGTCAATTTTGCTGCAGGGTGCATGGGGCATGACGTTTTGTGCGGGGGCTTGGTCGTGGGGCGGGCGTGGGTGCGGGGCAGCTGTGGGGTGGATGTGAGCGGCGATGGGCCAAGGTTAATAGCAGCTCGGGGAGATGGCGGCTGAGGAAGCAGCCTCATGCATGATGATGCAAGACGCGCGTCGTGACGTGTGATAAGAGGAGCCGCGACCTTGAACAGACTCCCACTTCTTGGACAAAAGAAACAGGAGGCAGTCCAAAATGGTCGTGGCTCTTTTGGCGAAAGCTTGTAAGACGCTTAGTTCTTCAGCGAGTTCAAAGGTGCGGGCATGCGGCCGCCGCGGTGGGCGAAGACGGTGCCGGCGTAGGGGTTTACGGGCATGACCGGGGCGTAGCCGAGCAGGCCGCCGAAGTCGAGCTGGTCGCCTACCGACTTGCCGATAGCGGGAATGAGGCGCACGGCGGTGGTCTTGCAGTTGATCATGCCGATGGCGCATTCGTCGGCGATGATGCCGAAGATGGCTTCCTGGGTGGTGTCGCCCGGCACGGCGATCATGTCGAGGCCCACGGAGCACACGCAGGTCATGGCCTCCAGTTTCTCGATGGACAGCGCACCGTCCTCGGCTGCGCGAATCATGCCGGCGTCCTCGGAGACGGGAATGAAGGCGCCGGACAGGCCGCCCACGCTGGAGCTTGCCATAACGCCGCCCTTTTTCACGGCGTCGTTCAACATGGCCAGGGCCGCTGTGGTGCCGGGGCCGCCGCACTGGCCTACGCCAATGGCCTCGAGGATTTCGGCCACGGAATCACCCTCGGCCGGGGTGGGGGCCAACGACAGGTCCAGGATGCCCTTCTGCACGCCCAAGCGGCGCGACGCCTCGCGGGCCATGAGCTCGCCGGCGCGGGTGATCTTGAAGGCGGTGGCCTTGATGGCCTCGGCCACGGTGGTGAGGTCGGCCTCCTTCGGCAGGTCGGCCAGGACGGCGCGCACCACACCGGGGCCCGATACGCCCACGTTCACCACTTCGTCGGCCTCGCCCGAACCGTGGAAAGCGCCGGCCATGAAGGGGTTGTCCTCCACGGCGTTGCAGAACACTACCAGCTTGCCGGCGCCGATGCACTGGCGGTCGGCGGTCAGCTCGGCGGCGCGCTTGATGATGCCGGCCATCTTGAAAGCGGCATCCATGTTGATGCCGGCGCGGGTGGAGCCCACGTTCACCGAAGCGCACACGCGCTCGGTGGTAGCCAGGGCCTCGGGGATGGAGTCCATGAGCTTGTGGTCGGCGCGGGTGGCTCCCTTGTGCACGAGCGCCGAGAAGCCGCCCACGAAGTCGACGCCCACCTCGGCGCCGGCGCGGTCCATGGCGCGGGCGATGGGGGAGAGGTCGTCGGCGGTGACGGCGGCGCAGATTTCCGCGATGGGGGTGACCGAGATGCGCTTGTTCACAATGGGAATGCCGAATTCGCGCTCCAGCTGCTCGGCCGTGGGTACCAGCTTCTCGGCGGCCGAGGTCATGCGGTCGTAGACCTTGGTGGCCAGTGCGTCCACGTCGGCGTCGACGCAACCGCGCAAATTGATGCCCAGGGTGATGGTGCGGATGTCCAGGTTCTGTTTGGACACCATGGCCAGCGTTTCGGCAATTTCAGCAGGGGTGATCTGCATGGGAGCTCCTTCGGTTCCGCGTCTGCTGCGCCCGATGCGCAGGCCGTCAATGAGGTTGCCGAACAGTCTAGCAAATCTGAAAAGCGGACGGGGGTGCGCCTGTGTCAAGGGCGCTTCGGGGGCCGTGAGCAGTCGTCCTTGCAGGCGCCTTATGTCTCGGACGGATGACTAGGCACCCGTTTCGTCCGTGGGCTCCTCATCCGTGCCGCTCTCTGCCTTCGCCTCCGCTTCGGCGGCGGCTTGGGCGGTCTCCTCCTTGGCGGCGAACTCTTCCAGCGCTGCCAGGAACTCGTCGGCCTCGGGGGCGTAGCTCAGGTCTTCAGGATGCGGAAGGGTACCGGCGGCTAAGGGGCCCAAGGGGCCGCCGAAACAGTCATCCCAATAGGCACGACCCAGCTGCGAGGCGGGCACCTCCGGGTCAAGCTCGAAGGCCTCGCACACCCAGCGCGGAATGGGCGTCAGGTTCATGAGTCCGAACAAGAGCAGCAGACTGAGGAAGGTGCCGATTGCCTGCACGTTCTGGCGGCGCTTCACGGCGCGGTCCACAGCGTTGGTTTCGGGGGCAATTCTCACGGCCTACCTCCGGAAGATCGAGAAGACGAAGTAGATGACCAGCAGGACAAACGCGATGAAGCCCAGGGCCACGGCCAGATAGGGGATCACGCAGGCAATGGTCAGCAGGCAGAGTGTGACCATGGTGGGGTGTTCGCGCCGCAAAAAAGCAATGATGCCGAAGGACGCCGCGGCCAGGCCGCAGTAGGCGATGCCCCAGGACAACTGGTTCTCCAGAAACTCGAAGGAGAACTCGCTGGCAATATCGCTCCAGCTGTCGTAGCCGAGCCCCGCGGTGGTCACCAAGGTGATGCAGACGGCGGCCAGGGCGGCGCCGCCCCAGAAGAGCAGCTTCGTCAGGCGGGTGGACGTGGCGCGCGGGTGGCGCCGGGCGCGGGTCTTGGCAATGAACACGCTGGTGTCGCGCACGACGGGCACCGCGCCCTCCTCGGTGCCGGTAATCCAGCCCTCGGCCTCGCCGTCGCCGTCGGCAATGCGGAGTGCCTCCTTTCGCAGGGCGGTGGCGCGGCGACGGGTGCGTCCCTTGGTCTGCACGCCCTGGATGGCGAAGACGGCCTCGGCCAGTTTGGGCGCCAGCACGGAGGCCGCGGCCGCCAAAAAGCCCAGCAGTGCCAGGCCGGTGAAGGTGGCTGTGGGAATAGCTGAGATATCCAGCAGCGCATCGGGATAGACCGAGCCGGCGCCCATGCCGGTGGGCGACACCAGCACGGTGGAAGCCGTGGCCAACGGGTCTCCCGCATGGGTCACGCCGGATTTCCAGGTGCCGAAGGTGAAGCGGGGGACGAAGCAGCACACGAACAGGACAAAGGCCAGGGCGGCGGCCAGCCGCGCGAAAAAGGCCGGCTTGGAAACCCCGTCGATGGGCGCTCCCTTGCGCTCGGCATCGGCCAGGGCGTCCACTTCGGTGGCCGCGTTCTCGAGGGCGGTTTTGGCGTCCTGGGCCAAGTCCCAGCTGCGATGGCCCCAGTTTGCCGCCTTGGCGCGGGCGACGGCTGCGGAATCGGCGGCCGAAGCCTCCATGAGTGCGCCGATAAAGCCTCGCGGTACGGGGCGGTCGAACAGCTCGCTGGAGAAATAGGCGGCGGCTGTGGCGGGTACGACGGTCTCATGGTCGCGCACGATGCCGAACCGGTGGAGGTGGGGGCTCGCCTCGCAATGGCTCTCCAGGGCTTCGGCGGCCTCGACCAGGGTGGCGCGCGCCTCGGCCGCTTCGGCCAAGGGCGCGGCGGGGTCGAGTGTCACGGCGCCCACGGCGCGCACCAGGCGCTCGCCCGCGGGGGTGCGCCCCTGGTAGAGCCGTAGGTTTTCCTGTACCCACACGGCCCAGCCGGCGCTGTCGTAGCGGAAGGCGAAGGTGCGCACGGCGCCCGCGTCATCGGTGGTGGCTTCCAGTACGGCCAGGGTGCGGTCGACGCGATCGGCCAAGGGAGCCTCGTCGTGGGTGCGCAGCCACGCAAGGGCCGTGTTCGCCACTTCCGGGAAGCCGGCCACGGCCACGACGCCCAGCACGTCGCGCAGGGCATCTTCGTCGCCTACGATGCGATAGAAGCCCAGGGGCGTGGCGGCTATGCGGGTGAACAGCGCGCCCACGGCGGCCCGTCCCGGCACCAGGGCCTCGCCCTTCCAGAACACCACCTCGCGGGCCGGATCGATCAGGGCCAAGGCGCGGGAGAGCCCCAAATCCTCGTTGCCGTCCAGAGCGTCGGGCAGGGTGTCCGGTTCCTTATCGGTCAGATCGTTCAAGGCCACGGCCAGGTCGGTTTCGCCCAGTTTGCGGAAGTAGTCCTCCAAGCCGTGGGTGTACAGGTGCCGTTTGGCTTTCTCCCAGTTCTGGGCCAGAGCCGTCACCAAGGCGGCACGGCTTTCGTAGACCGTGCCTTCGAACTGGTAGCCCGCGGGCCCGGCCATGGCGGCGGCATCCAGTGGGTCACGGTAGGTGAAGGCGGCAGGATTGGCCAGCCAGCGCTGGATGTCCTCATAGCCCAGGCGTCCCTTGGCGTGGGCGTAGGTCAGGCCGTAGATGAGCGCGCCAAGGCTCTCGTGCTCGGGGGCGCGGGCGGCGAAGGCCACGGGACGGCCGCCGGCCAACACGGCGGACAGGTCGTCGCCGTCGATGAGCGTCTGATGAGGGTGGCGGCCGCCGTTGTACAGCGTCCAGATGGTGTAGCCCAGGGCGTACCAGTCGTTCTCGCGCTGCACCACCGAGGAGTGGGGCGAGTAGCCGGGGGTGCGGCGGTCCACCTTGGTGGCGCCGGTGTCGCGGCCCTCTTCCAGTACCGACGAGATGCCGAAATCGCCCAGCACCACGGCGTCTCCCAGGGTGTAGAGGTTCTTCGGCTTCACGTCGCGGTGCACAATGCCGCGCTCGTGTAAAAGGTGCAGGGCGCTGGCCGTTTGGGGAATGACGCGGTCGCGCAAATCCTCGTAGGTGATGTCCGCGGCGTGGGAGAAGCGGTCGACGCACAGCGGCATGACGGCCACATCGTAGGTGGTCTCGCCGAGCCCCGGCACCGTGTCGCGCACCTGGCCCGTGGCGTAGAGCGGCATGAGATGTGTTTCCTCGAAATGGCGCTCGCCTAAGGGGTGCTCGGTCATGAGCGAGCGCAGGTAGGCCAGCACCGTACGCCGGGCCATGCGGTCGCGCACGGCGTGGGGCTGGAAGGCAATCTTCGCCGCATAGATGCGGCCGTCCTCGTCGGTGGCCCGCACCACGGTGCCCTGGCCGCCGGCGCCGATGACGTCGGCTGTGTGCAGGGTGAAGGCGCGATCGCCGTCGCCGGTGAAGGGCAGGTCGTCGCCTGACAGCAGCGGGGCGGTACTGTCCAAGTCCACCACCGTGGGCTCGGCGTCCACGATGGTGGGCGCCACGGCGCGGCGCGGCTCGCGGGATATGCGATCGCTAGCAGCCATGGGGGCCTTCCGACGTCGGCTGGACGGGGGCGACAGGTTCGGCATCGTCGTGCGGGGCCGGCTGTGGCGTCCCCGTTGCGGCCGCCTGCGGTGTCAAGCGCCCCGTGGCGGCGGCTCCGCCCACGAAAGGCGCGCGCCCGCTGTCGGGGTTGGCGCGGCTGAACGTCAGGCCCGCGCTGTCTACCCGCACCTCCACGGCTTCGCCCGCTTGTACGTTGGCGTCGAAGATGAAGGAGGCTAGGGGGTTCAGGTAGGCGTTCTCCACCAGGTTGCCGATGCCGCGGCCGCCGTTCTCGCGCACGGCCGGCGCCAGGGCCTGCTCGGCCAGCCACTGCACGGCAGCGTCGGAGGGCGCCACGGTGATGCCGCAGCGCGTGCGCACGTTGCGGTTGATCTTCCCCAGCTGGGCGTCAAGGATCAGGCGCGAGGCCTCGGGGGAGATGTAGTCGAACACCACGATGTTGTCACCGATGCGGTTGAGCACTTCGGGCTTGAAGTGCGTGGCCATGGCGGCCTCTACTTTCGCCTGGATGGCGTCGTAGGGCTCGCCCGGCTCCACGATGTTGCGGCGGCCGATGATGCGCCCATGCTCATCGAGCACCTCTTCGGAAATGCCCACGTTGCTGGTGAAGAAGATGAGGGTTTCGCTGAAGTACACCGTCTGGCCCTGGCCGTCGGTCATGCGGCCGTCCTCCAGAATTTGCAGGAACTTGTCCATGATGGAGGGATGGGCCTTCTCCACCTCGTCGAACAGCAGCACCGAGAAGGGGTTGGCGCGCACGGCGTTGGTCAGCTGGCCGCCGGCCTCGTAGCCCACGTAGCCAGGCGGGGCGCCGAAGAGCTTCTGATCGGCGTTCTCGGCGGCGTACTCGGACATGTCGAAACGCAGGTAGCTGCGCTCGTCGCCGAACAAAAGTTCGGTAACGGCCTTCACCATCTCGGTTTTGCCCGTGCCCGTGGGGCCGGCTAGGAGCAGGACGCCCTTGGGCTTGGTGCCCGAGGAGTGCTGCATGCCGGAGAACCCGAGCACCGAGCGCTTCAGCACCGAGACGATCTTCTCGATGGCGGCCTCCTGGCCCTTCACGCGGCGGCGCAGGGCGTCGTCGGGGCGGTCGCGCAGCTTGTCGAGCATGGCGGTCCACTGGTTCTCGCGGATGCCGTACTTGTACAGGTCCACCAGCTCGGGAATGGCCGCGGGCTCGGTGCCTCCGCGGGCGTAGAGGCGGCGCAGCTCGTCGAGCTCGGCCAGCTTCATGGCGTCGGTGGTGTCGATGAACTTGCTGCGCACCTTGGCCTGGGCCGGGTCGTGCAGGTCGGGGAAGGCCACGTCGATGAAGGCCTCGCGGGCCGGCCGGTCGGGGTTGGGCAGCGAGATAACGCGCACGTCGGGGTTGCCGCGCAAAAGCCACGAGGGCAGGTCGGAGGCTTTGTTCACCACTAGCACCAGGGTGTTCACGTGGGAGCCGTCGCCGCGGATGGCGTCTTGGGCGCCGATGAGGAGGTTCATGAACACGGCGTTCTCCTCGGGGGTGAGGTCCTCGGGGCTCGAGGCCACGCGGCTGGCCAGATCGAAGACGCAGGCGATGGAGGAGGGGCTGGGGGCGGCTGGCGCGGGAGAGTTGCCGGCGGCGTTGGCCGTGGCGGCGTCTGTGGTGACCTGGGCGCTTGGTGCCGCAGGTGCCGCAGGTGCCGCGGGAGCCGTCTCGGTGTCAAGGCGCCGCGACAGGGCGGCGCGCACCAGGAGCGAGTCGTGCACCAGGCGGTTGGCGGCGAAGGGCTGTTGGCGACTGGCGGGATCGCTGGCCGGATTGAGTGCCTCGGCCTCGCGCGAGATGAGCTCCGCCTGACGCTCGGCCGCCTGAGCCAAGGCGCGGGCCTCGCCGGTGCCCGTCGGGTCGGTAATGCCGCGCAAGGGGTCGACGAACAGGAAGCGATAGGGCCGGGGGCGGTTGCCGTCAAAGCCGGCGAACAGGAGGGGAAGCACCTGGTTGAGCCCAAGGAACTGGGGTTCGGCCTGATCGGCGGCCTGCCAGGGATAGCAATCGGCCACGTTGCCTTCCAGAACGAAGATGGGCTTGATGCCGACGAAGTTGTCTAGCTCGCGTTGCCAAGTGGGTGCGGTCATGGCCGTTCCTCCTTCGGGGGCCGCCCGTGGATGCCGATGGAAAGCGCGCGGCCGTCGAACACGGCGTTTTGAATGCGCCGTGGCTTCTGCTCCTCTTCATGATAAAGGTTTTCCAGGTGGGGCGAGCGCACGATCACCCGCTGATTGGTGGATCCGCGCAGGCCGCAACGCCCATCGTTGAGGGCGGCCACGTAAGGACCGTCGATGATGACGTCAATGAGGGGTGCGAGTGCGGTGGGAAGGCGGCGGCGCAGAAGGGATCCGGCGGTCGATGGAGAGCAGCCATCGAGGCTGGTCTGCGGGGGAAGGAGGCCGATTGGCGCACCCCTTGAGGAGAGTGCCTCGTCTTCCAGCACGAATCCAGTGTACACCAGGATGTCGTCGAAGGCAGGACGTATGGCCGTCAGGACTTCGGCCAGGTCATCAGCTTGCTCCAAGGGGTCGCCGCCGGTGATGGTAAGGCGGTGGGCGCCGGTGCGGGCCGCCACGCCCAAGAGGAGTTCGGTTACGCGCTCGTTGGGAAGAGCGGCATCAGGGCGTGTCTCCCATAACTCGGGATTCGCGCAACCGGGGCAGTGCTTGGTGCAGCCGCAGGTCCACACGACGATGCGCTCGCCAGGGCCGAGGGTGGTCACCGGGTAGTAAAGGCGATCGACGAACATAGTTAGGCGTGGGGAAGGGGCCGCGGCGCGATGCGGGCGATATGCCGCGCGTCCAGGGGATCTTGGCAGAAGGAGCACTGGGCGACGCGCTCTTCGGATGAGGCCACCGCGTGTTCGGTGCCGCAGACGGGGCAGCGGACAGACCAGGCAAGGGGTGGTTCCGGGGTGATGACGCTTTGGCCGGGCGCGTCTACGTCCCCGAGGAGCACCGCGACGGGTGCGCCAGTGGCGTTGCGGGCGGCCGCCGCGGTGGTGGCGTCGGAGCCGGTTGTCGTGGCGATGGCGCCAGCTTCTGAGGTAGCTACGGCGGCTAAAGACACGCGGAACACCATATCGGCCAGCTTCAGCGTTTCGCCCCCGAAGAGGGGCTCGGGCTCGCCGGTGCGCAAGGTGGTCCACGATCCGCCCCGCTCTACGGACGAACCGTTACGCCCCAGATGCTCGATGGTCCAGTGGCCCTCCTCGTCGCAGACCACGAGAGCATGGACGCCGGAGACGCGGGGTGAGAAGGAGTCGGGCTCGAAATCGCCGGCGCGGCCGAGGAGGCCGCCCGGGGCGGGGATGGAGATTGCGCCGCCGCGCGCATTTTCAAGTACGAGGGTGCGGGGAGCGCAGGGGGCACTGGAGGCGCGGGAGGCTTCCGCAGCAGGGGGTGCGTCCGGGGGCGTGGGGAATGAGTCCGCGTCCAGGGACGTGTTGGCACCGCCGTCGCTGCCGCTGCTGACGGCATTCAGGGTGCGGCCGCAGGCAACGCAGGTGGCTGCCGTGTCGGCGTTGGCGAATCCGCAGGGGCAAAGCTGCATGCTACCTCATCTCCCTGGCGACCCCACCACTGCGCTTGCGACGACGGTGTGATGGGCTGGCGGGGGAAGCGCCGGCTGCGGAGGTGCCTGCCGTTTCGTGCTGCTGGATGCTCGCCCCCTGTTCGCCGTGCTCCTGCACTAATTCGCGGCAGAAAGCCTCAGAGGGCTCGGCACGATACTGGACGCGGTTGGTAATGCCAAAGGCGGCCAGGTCGGCGGCTATCTCGTCATAGACGGCGCAGAAGTCGTGCTGGTTGGCCAGGAGCTCGTCGGTGCGCGTTCCCGGTGCAGCGGCTTCCAGGCAGACGGCCGCGTTTTCGGAGATGCTGTCGATACCGCTGGGCAGCCCTGTCACTTGTAGCATGAGATCGCCGCTGTCGGACAGGAAGGCGTGGAGTCCTTCCGTGGCCCCCTCGCGTCCAAAGAGGCGATGGTCGCCCGTCAGGTCGCGCCCCATGGTAACGGAGCGGCTGATGGTGTAGCCGTGACGCGCCATGACCGTGTCGATGCAGGCCTGCAAGTAGGTGTTGCGGTCGGCCTCCTCCAGTTGGCGAAGCAGCATGTCGCGATAGGCCGCTGCCTCTTCCAAGGTGGCGCAGGAGGGCGCAGCGGCAACGGTGCAGCCCCGAGCGTGCAGCTGGCTCGTCGCGTCTTCGATGGCAGCTGTCAGCTCCCCGAAGGCGTGCGCATTCGATTCCATGGCCGGCAAAAGCAACGTAAGCTGAGCGATGGTGTCAGGCTGCAGATTGCGCACGGTTTCCCGAAGAAGGGCCCGATCAGACGGTAGCGTATGGGGGCTCTCCAGAAGCGCCAGGGCTCGCTGGGCGGCCGCCTGGTCGTCGGCCGCGTCGCCACGGCTGGCCGTCACAGGGGAGCTTTTCGCTGTCGCCCCGTTGCTTGATATGCTCTTTGCGTCGGACGCGACAACCGTCCCGTCATCCGATGCGCTCGCCGTCTCCTTCGCGATGGCCGCTTCGTCTTCTGCAACCACCTCTTTCCGCTTAGCCGCCTCGGCCAGAAGCGCCAGGAAGTCGGCTTGATCCGCGCGGGAAGCCGCTCGGGCCCGGGCGCGCTCGGCGCGGGTGGCGAAGGGGGTGGTGTCGTTTTCGAAGGCGTCGGCGATACTGGCGGCCGAGCGGCCACACTGAGCCGCCGAGGCCGCGGAATCTTCCATGGCGGCGCACGGCTCAAAGGCGCATTCGGCATCCAAACGTGCCAACGCCGTGGCCGCTAGGGCACGTACCGATTCCGCAGCATCCTGTAGGGAAGGATCATCCCCGAAGGCGGCGAGCAGCGCATCTCGGCGAGCAAGAATGCGGGCTCGCGCTTTCGAGCGGGCGTTGTTCACGTCGGAGCGCAATGCGGCCAGCTGCGCCTGGATGCGCCGCTCGATTTCCAGCTGACTTGTCTTCGGCCCGCTCATGGGAGTTCCCCTTTGCAACAAATAACGGTAACCGCCATTATAAAGGGAAAACAAGCGAGAGGAGTGCCGGTGAGCTTACCCGAGATGACCTATACGGCTGACGACTACGATGTTGACGCCCATGTGCCGGCGGCCGAGGCGCTGCGACGTCTGGAAGAGGGCAATCGCATTTACGTGGAGGCTCTGGATCACGAGCGCGATCTTTCGCCGGCGCGCATTCAGGAGCTGTTCGAGAAGGGACAGCGACCCTTCGCCTGCGTTATCACGTGTGCCGATTCCCGGGTGGTGCCCGAGCATATCTTCATGGCGGGGCTCGGGGAGCTCTTCGTCATCCGCGTGGCGGGCAACGTGGTGGGGCCGACGGAGCTGGCCAGTGCGGTGTACGCCTGCGAGCATTTGCACACGCGGCTTCTGCTGGTGCTGGGTCATACGCACTGTGGCGCCATAAAGGCCGCCCTCGATGGCGAGGGCGGCCCCGTAGCGGCCATTACCGACCGCATTGTGGCGGCCTTGGGCGATGTTCATGATCCCTACGAGGCCAGCGTGCTGAACGCCCAGGCGTCCGTGGCGGCGTTGCGTCAGTCGCCGGAAATTGCACGGCTTGAGGCCGAGGAGGGACTCATGGTGGGCAGTGCGGTGTACCACACCCACTGCGGCGTGGTGGATTTCCTTGCTTAGGCGATGGCCTCGAAGCCCGAGGGGATAGCGCGCTGCAGGTCCTGGTCGAAGCCGGAGCAGCCCGGGCATCCGGCGTTGTCGCAGCCCTCGCTCAGATCGGTGGCGGCACCGTAGCTGCTGCCCCAGCCGTAACCGTAGGCGTTGCCGCCGCGGCCGGAATTGCCGTTGCTGCCGCGATCGGAGCCGTCCTGGCCCCGGCCGTAGCCGTAGTCATCATCGTCGCGATCGAAGTTGTAGCTGTAGCTATCATCGCGGTCGCTCTGGCCATAGCCCGGCATCACGCGCTCCTGCTTGGCGGGACGGTCGTGATCGAAGTCGAAGGAACCCGCCTGGGCGCCGGCAAAGGCGGACAGGCCGGCGGTCAGGCCCACAACCACCAGCGCGCCGACGGCCACGCCCACGGTGGCACCTACGCTGCGGGTGATCTTCTCGTACCAGGGAGCGGCGGCATGCTTGCCGTTCTTGGCGTTCGCGGTGAACGCGGCGGTGTCCTTGCTGTCCGTGGCCGTGTCTTCTTGCGGCATTTCAGCGGTCTCGACGGCCTCGACGGTGGCCTCAACGGTCGGCATGGCGGCCGTGGGATCCACGGGGATCTCGGCAGTCACCGACTCGGCGGCGGGCATCGTGGCCGTGGCCTCGACGCTCTCGACGACGGGGGCCGTGGCGGCTGCATCCGTCGCGGGGCTCGCGGCCTCGGCGGTTACCTCGACGGCCTCGATAGCCTTCTCGGCGTCGTTGGCGGGGATGATCTGGTTGTTCTGCTCGTTATGATTCTGCTCGCTCATGGATGTTCCTTTTCTTCGAGACTTGCAAACTGTTTTCTTACCGACGGCATCCAACGGGGGCCGCGTCGGTCGATGGCCGTAGAATAGGAGTCGAATCTGAAATGAGACTGAAATGTCCGCGATTTTAAGACTGGTTTCAGGTTCGCTTTGCAAAATGTCGACAAAGGCGGACGCAGGGACGAAGGAGACAGGGTGCGTGCTCTGATAGTGGAGGATGATCGGGGAGTGGCCCGAGCGGTGGCCCACGTGCTTGAGCGCGAGGGTTACACCACCGATGTGGTGCATGACGGGGCCACGGGCCTCGAGTATGCCACGTTGGGCTCCTACGACGTGATCATCTTCGACGTTATGCTGCCTCTGATGGACGGGGTCAGCGCCGTGGCCGCGTTGCGTCGCCGCCAGGTGAGCACCCCGGTGCTCATGCTTACGGCCCGCGGCGAAGTGCCCGACAAAATTGCCGGCCTGGACGGCGGGGCCGATCTGTATATGACAAAGCCCTTCGATACGGGCGAGCTGGTAGCCCGGGTGCGCGCTCTGACGCGGCGGGTGGCCCCGGCTCCGGCGTCGCTGGTGCGCGCGGGCGATTTGGAGCTTGATGAAACCACGCGCACGCTTCGCTGCGGTGGGGAGGAGTTCCAGCTTATCAACAAGGAGTTTCTGCTGGCACGCCTCTTCATGGTCCACGCCGGCCAGGTCATTACAAAGGCGCAAATTGCCGAGCAGGTATGGGAAGGCGAGCCCGTGGAGGGCAACAGCGTCGAGGCCTACATCTCCATGCTGCGCAAGAAGCTCAAGTTCCTCGGCTCGTCCCAGGAGATCAAAGTGATGCGCAACGTGGGCTACAAGCTCGTTCCCCGCAAGGATGCGCCATGCTAAAGAAGCTGCGCATCAAATTCATCGCCATCATTATGGCCGCGGTTACCGTTATCCTGACGGCGGTGTTCGCCTCCATCTGCGTTATCAATTGGCAGCAGAACGTGGGCGAGTTGGATTCCTCGCTTGACGGCGCTCTGCAGGCGGTGGCGCTTCAGGTGAGTTGGTTGGGCGACGTCGACGACGATTTCGACGACGAGGACGAAGAGGAGTGGGATGGCGAAATCGGGCGGCACTGGAACGATCGGGATACCGACCGAAGCCAGCCGCTGGCCGTCTATCGCTTCACCGACGACGGCTTTTCCCTGGTATCGCACCCCCGCGTGCGCGTGGGCGACGCGGCGCTGGAGCGAGCTGCCTCGCTGCTGCATCCGGGAGAGAACGCCTCGGGCATTATCGACGAGTACGAGCTGTGCTACCAGGAGAAGGTGATTGCCGGCACCACCTACGTAGCCTTTACCGAAGCGGCGTTTCTGCCCGATTGGAAGCGCTTGGTGTTCATGTTGGGCCTGGTGGAAGTGGCCACGCTGGTGGTGTTCTTCGGGGTGGCCCTGCTGTTCTCTCGCTGGGCGTTGCGGCCCGTTGAACGGGCGTGGCGCCAGCAGCGTCAGTTTGTCGGCGATGCGGCCCACGACCTGAAAACCCCGCTCACGGTGATCCTGGCCAACAGCGCCATCCTGCTCGAGGAGCCGTCCATGGAAGAGGCCGAGCGAGCCAAATGGATTCGCAGCACCCAGGCCGAGGCCCGGGGCATGCAAACCCTGGTGGAGGATATGCTGCTCACGATGGCACCCGATAGCGACGAGCAGCTCACTGCGGCAAAGGCGAAGGCGGCTTCGGCCGAGGCGATGGCTGCGGAGGAGGTCCCGTTTTCGGAAGCTCCATCGGCCGAGGCGGGCGATGGAGCTGCGGTGCCCGAGGCTGACGGATCGGCGACGGTGTCGAGGCCCTCGGCTTCCGACGTATCCGAAGCTCCCGATGCCCTCGCGGCCTCGGAAAGCGTGGCCGACCTGTCGCGCATTGCCCTGCACGAGTTGCTCCAGTTCGAGTCAGTGGCCTACGAGCGCTCGTTGGTGCTGGAAGACGCCATCGAAGAGCATTGCATCGTTGCCCAGGCTCCCGCTAAGGCCAAGCGCCTTATGACCATTCTGCTCGACAATGCCTGCAAATACGCCAACGAGGGCGGGGAAGTTCGCGTGAGCCTTGAGCGGGAAGAGTCATCCGGGGCTAACGAGGCGTCGCGGGTTTGCTTGCGCGTGTTCAACACGGGAACTCCCATCGCCCCCGAAGCGTTGCCCAAGGTGTTCGATCGCTTCTACCGCGGCGATGCGGCCCGCACCTCGCGCGAGGGGCATGGCTTGGGACTCGCCATCGCGCACACCGTGGTAGAA
The DNA here is from genome assembly GCA_910585575.1 of uncultured Adlercreutzia sp. Taxonomy (GTDB): domain Bacteria; phylum Actinomycetota; class Coriobacteriia; order Coriobacteriales; family Eggerthellaceae; genus Adlercreutzia. Next base: position 39,203 of record CAJUFS010000009.1, read on the forward strand.
GAGGCCGGCGGCAGCTTGGGCGTGGAGAGCGATGCCGCGGGAACCGTGTTCACCGCCCGTCTCCCTGAAGCGCGCTAGCGTGCGATTCAATCTATCGAAATTTGCGGATTTCCTTTTAAGGGCGCCTCCTCGGCCATTGCGCAAAGGGGCTGAACTGCGTACAATGCCGTAATTGAACATACTGTTCATTAACGTTCACGCTGTTGAATTCGCTACGGCGGGTTCACCCTGTTGAGAAGGAGAGAGCTTGGCCGGAGCCGCAACGCTTTCCCCCGCACGGCCGGAGTCGGCGAAAGCCGCCGCCCCTGGCTGCGAAGACCGGCGCATCACGCGCTCGAAGCGCGCGCTGCGCGGTGCCCTCATCGCCCTTATGGAAGAGCGTGGGTTCGACGCCATCACGGTGAACGACCTGTGCGAGCGGGCCGATTTGAACCGGGGCACCTTCTACAACCACTTCAACGACAAAGAGCACTTGCTGGCCATGCTCGAGGACGAGGTCATGGCCGACATCGGGCTGCTCCAAGGACGCATGCACGATATCACCTTGGCCGACATGCTGGCCTATCGGGTGGCCAAGCGCCCGCTGCCGCTGCTGGTGGAGCTTTTCGACTACCTGCGCGAGCAGAGCGACTTCCTCCACGCGGTGCTGGGCCCGGGGGGCGATGCTCGCTTCGGCCCGCGCCTGCGCGAGGCGGTGTGCGAGAACCTGGTGCAGAACATCCTGCACGAGAAGTACCGCCAGAACCCCACGGCCTTTGTCGAGTACTACGTGGCCTTCTACGCCGCGGCCTATCTGGGCATCATCGCCTGCTGGATTGAGCGCGGCACTCCGGAATCATCTGAGGTCATGGCCAACATTGCCATGCGCCTGTTCTTTATCAAACCCGGCGAGTCCATCGAGCTGTAGTTCAAGAAAACGAGGAACCATTCTATGAAGAAGAACAAGTACACCGAAGTCATCACCGAGGCTTCCGTGAAGCGCGGCGAGCTTTCCGCCGAGGAGCAGGCCGCGCTCAAGGGGGGCTGTGCTTCCTGCGCCCCGCGTGTAGCCACGGTGGCGGAAAACCAGGCGAACACTGCCGAGGCAGCAGCTCAGGCCCGCGCCGCCGCGGCTGCGTGTTCCTATCACATCGGCATTGATGTGGGCTCTACCACGGTGAAGCTGGCGGTGCTCAACAACGACCACGACATTTTGTGGGCTGTTTACCGCCGTCACCATGCCGACGTGCGCGCCACCATTGTGGAGGTGCTGCGCGAGGCGGCCGAGGCCTATCCCAGCGAAACCATGACCATTGCCATTACCGGCTCGGGCGGCCTTCTGCTGTCCCAGTGGCTCGGCGTTGCCTTCGTGCAGGAGGTCATTGCCTCCAAGACCGCCGTGGAGACGTTCATTCCCGCCACCGATGTGGCCATCGAGCTGGGCGGCGAGGACGCGAAGATCATCTACTTCGACAACGGCATCGAGCAGCGCATGAACGGCACCTGCGCCGGCGGCACGGGCGCTTTCATCGACCAAATGGCGGCGCTGCTGAACACCGACGCTGGAGGCCTGAACGAGCTGGCGGCTGACCACACTACCATCTATCCCATTGCCAGCCGCTGCGGCGTGTTCGCGAAGACCGACGTGCAGCCGCTGCTGAACGAGGGCGCGCGCAAGGAGGACATTGCCGCCTCCATTTTCCAATCCGTAGTTACCCAGACCATCTCGGGCCTGGCCTGCGGGCGTCCCATCCGCGGCAACGTGGCCTTCCTGGGCGGTCCGCTCCAGTACCTGCCCGAGCTGCGCAAGCGCTTCTACGAGACGCTCGATCTGACCGACGAGGCCATTATCGTGCCCGAGAACGCCCACCTGTTTGTGGCCGCCGGCTGCGCCATTGCCGGCGTGGCCGAAGGGGCGAAGCCGGAGCCTTTGGCCGAGGTGCTCACGCGCCTGGAGGGCCTGGGCGACATGCAGGGCTCCGAAGTAGTGCGCCTGGCCCCGCTGTTCGCCGACGACGCGGAGTTGGCCGAGTTCAACAACCGCCACGACGCCGAGCGCGTGCGCCGCGCCAGCTTGGAGGAGTACCGTGGCGTGGCCTTCCTGGGTATCGATGCCGGCTCCACCACCTTCAAGGCGGCTCTCATTGGCGAGGATGGCGCGCTGCTCTGGTCCACCTACGCGTCCAACAAGGGCGACGTGCTGGGTTGCGCCAAGGCCGCCGTGGCGGAGCTCTACGGCGTGCTGCCCCGCGATCCGGAAACCGGCGAGCCTTTGGTGACCATCGGCCATGCCACGGTGACGGGCTACGGCGAAGGCCTGCTGCTGGAGGCCCTGCGCGTGGATTCCGGCGAGATTGAGACCGTGGCGCACCTGCGCGGCGCCCAGGAGATGCTGCCCGGCGTGGAGTTCATCTTGGACATCGGCGGCCAGGACATGAAGTGCCTGCGCGTGAAGGACGGCGTCATCGATCACATCATGCTGAACGAGGCCTGCTCCTCGGGTTGCGGCAGCTTCATTGAGTCCTTCGCCAGCGGTCTTAACCTGGACGTGGCCGAGTTTGCGAAGACGGCTATTTCCGCCGAGAACCCGGTGGATTTGGGCAGCCGCTGTACCGTGTTCATGAACTCCCGCGTGAAACAGGCTCAGAAGGAAGGCGCCACGGTGGGCGATATTGCCGCGGGCCTGGCCATTTCCGTCATCAAGAACGCCCTGTTCAAGGTTATCAAGATTCGCGACCCCCATGATGTGGGCACGCAGGTTATCGTGCAGGGCGGCACCTTCCTGAACGATGCCGTGCTGCGCGCCTTCGAGCAGCTGTCCGAGGTCAACGCCGTGCGCCCCGACATTGCCGGCAACATGGGCGCCTTCGGTGCGGCTCTGCTGGCCCGCGATCGCTACGAGGACGCCGTGCGGCGCTTCTCCGAGCAGCCGCTGTCGCCCGACGTGGGGCCGAAGGTGCCCGGCAGCACGCTGTTGTCCCTTGAGGCCATTCAGGCTCTGGAGCCCAGCCACCGCACCGTGCGCTGCAAGGGCTGCTCGAACGCCTGCCTGCTGACGGTGAACGACTTCGGCAAGGACGAGGTGACGGGCAAGCACCGCCGCTTCATCACGGGCAACCGCTGCGAAAAGGGCGAGAGCCTGGGCACGGCGGCTTCCGCCTCGGCGGTGCCGAACCTCTTCGAGTACAAGGCCGAGCGCACCTTCGGCTACGAGCCGCTGGCCCCCGAGGATGCGCCCCGTGGCACCGTGGGCATTCCCCGCGCCCTGAACATGTACGAGAACTATCCGTTCTGGTTCACCTTCTTCACGAAGCTAGGCTACCGCGTGGAGTTGTCCGATCCGTCTACCAAGAAGACCTACGAGGCCGGCATCGAGTCCATGCCCTCGGAGAGCGTGTGCTATCCGGCGAAGCTGTCCCACGGCCACATCATGAACCTGCTGGAGAAGGGGCCGGACTTCATCTGGATGCCCTGCTCCAAGTGGGAGCGCCAGGAGGACGAGACCGCGGGCAACCACTTCAACTGCCCCATTGTGGCCAGCTATCCGGAGGCGCTGCGCCTGAACATCGACGAGCTGCAGGAATCGCCCGTGGCCTTCGTCAGCCCGTGGCTGCCCTACGACAACAAGGAGAAGCTGAAGAAGCGCCTCTATGTGGAGCTGGCCGAGAACTTCAAGGATGCCGTGGGCGCTAAGGGGGCCAAGCTCACCCAGGCCGAGGTGGACGCTGCGGTGGACGCCGCCTGGGATGAGGACGAGGCCTTCAAGCGCGATATTCGCACCAAGGGCGTGGAAACCCTGGCCTGGATGGAGGAGACGGGCACGCGCGGCATTGTGCTGGCGGGTCGTCCCTACCATCAGGACCCGGAGATCAACCATGCCATTCCCGAGCTTCTGACCAGCTTCGGCCTGGCGGTGCTCACCGAGGACTCGGTGGCCCATCTGGGTCAGCTGGAGCGCCCCATTCGCGTGGTGGATCAGTGGATGTACCACACGCGCCTGTACGCGGCCGCCAAGGTGGTCACCCAGCGCAAGGACCTCGATCTCATTCAGCTGAACTCCTTCGGCTGCGGCTTGGACGCCCTTACCACCGACCAGGTGCAGGAGGTGCTGGAGGCCGCGGGCAAGGTGTACACCGTGCTGAAGATCGACGAGGTGTCGAACTTGGGCGCCGCCCGCATTCGCGTGCGCAGCCTGCTGGCCGCCTTGAAAGATCAGGCCGACCGCGAGGCCGAGGCGGCGGCCGACGAGGCTGCCGAGCGCGTGGGCTGCCCGGCTGCCTGCATCGATCTGTCGAACATGGACAAGCTGGTGCCGCAGTCGTTCACCGAGAAGGCCGACGGCGTGGTGGCCGCGGCCGAGGTGAAGCAGCGCGACGGCGAGTCCACCGAGTTCGAGCGCGTGCAGTTCACCGAGCAGATGCGCGACGAGGGCTGGACCATTCTGGCTCCGCAGATGGCGCCTTATCACTTCGAGCTGCTGGTGCCCATCTTCAAGCGCAACGGCTACAACGCGGTGCTCCTGCCTTCCGTGGATCACGGTGCGGTGGACGCGGGCCTGAAGTACGTGAACAACGACATCTGCTATCCGTCCATCCTGGTGACGGGCCAAATTATGGAAGCGGTCATGTCGGGCAAGTACGACACCGACAAGCTGGCCGTACTCATCACGCAGACCGGCGGCGGCTGCCGTGCCACCAACTACATCTCGCTCATCCGCAAGGCGCTGAAGTCGGTGGGCCTGGGGCACATTCCCGTTATCGCCATCTCGTTCAAGGACCTGGGCGAGGAAAACCCCGGCTTCAAGGTAACGCCGAAGATGCTCTACCAGGCCATTTACGCGCTGCAGTACGGCGACTTACTGATGATGTGCCTGTACCGCACGCGCCCCTACGAGGTGGAGCCCGGCAGTGCCCAGCGCCTGTTCGACTACTGGATGGCCGAGTGCAAAGCGCAGCTCATGCGCGGTGTGAAGCAGTCGGAGTTCAAGCGCACGGTGAACCGCATTGTGGAGGACTTCGACACGCTGCCCCTGCAGGGCGAGGGCACGAAGCCGCGCGTGGGCGTGGTAGGCGAGATCCTCGTGAAGTTCCATCCCACGGCCAACAACCAGATTGTGGACGTTATCGAGTGCGAGGGTTGCGAGGCCGTGGTGCCCGGACTCATCGAGTTCTTCCTGTTCGGCATTGCCGGTGGCATCTTCCAGCGCCCCATTGGCAAGTCGGCGAAGAGCGCCCTGGGCAGCCGCATCGGCCTGGCGGCCATCAAGAAGCTGCGCAAGCCGGTGACCGACGCCCTGGAGAAGTCCACGCGCTTCCATCCGCCGGCGGACATCTACGAGCTGGCTGACTACGCTAGCGAGATTCTGTCGCTGTGCAACTCCATGGGCGAGGGCTGGCTGCTAACGGCCGAGATGGTGGAGCTTATCCGCTCCGGCTGTCCGAACGTGGTGTGCACCCAGCCCTTCGCCTGCCTGCCAAACCACGTGGTGGGCAAGGCCACCATCAAGGAGCTGCGTCGTCGCTATCCCGAGAGCAACATCGTGGCCGTGGACTACGACCCTGGTGCCTCCGAGGTGAACCAGCTGAATCGTATCAAGCTGATGATTGCCGTGGCCAAGGCGAACCTGGCCGAAAAGGAAGCCGAGGCCCGCGCCGCCCGCGATGCCGCCCGCGACGGTGCCACCCTGGCCGAAGCCGCCGAGGCCGCAGCCGTGTGCACCACCTGCGCCGGGGCCATCGACGTAGAGATCGAGGTAGCCGAAGAGGTGGGCAACTAGCGGGGGAAGAACTTGCGCCTCCCTCCGTGTGCGCGGGGGAGGCGCAAGTTCCAGGACGGGTCGGCTTGAATGAGGCAGCCAATGGGCCAGCCAACCGTCTGACTTGTCTCATTCCGCGTGAAGATGCAAGTTCCAGAATGGGCCAGTTTGGTACCCAGCCTCGTTTTTGAGAAAGATGCTGATCTGGGGTTTCTCAACGACAGGGAACCAGAACGGCTGGTTTTGCCACGCCGCAGGGAACCAAACTGCACGATGTTGGAACCTCGCCGTGCTGAGACAGCCAACTGAGATAGCCAGCCATCTGACTTGTCGCATTTGGCGGTCATGAATAATCTACTTATCCGCGCGGGCGGCGACCGGAATCGTGGTCTCCGCCCGCGCTACGTGGCGATGTTGCGTTACTTTCGTTTGGTGGTTACGGGCTTTGCTTTTGACCAGTTGGAGTAGATGCGTTTGCCGTCGATGATGCGGTAGGTGCGCACCTGCACGTAATACTTGGTGCCGCCCTTGAGCTTGCTGACTTTTGCAGAGGTTTTGCCAGCGCCTTTGACTATCAGCTTCTTCGCGCCCTTCATGGTTGATTTAGTCGACCAGCGAATTTGGTAGCCGCTGATTTGGGCGCGCGCTGCTTTTGCGGGCTTCTTCCAGGAAACGGTGAAGCCGCGCTTAGCCTTGCCGACCTTGGTGATGGCCACGCTCTTGGGGGCGGTTGCTTTCGAGGCGACTGCCTGCTTTTTCGCAGGAGAGCCGCTGGTTTTGGTGGTGGACTTTACGGTAGAGGGCTCGATGGCCGCAACGAGCTTTGTAGTCGCGCTCGGCTTCTCAGCGCCTGGTTTGCTGACACTAGGCTTGGCGGTTGCGGCGACCGGCTTGCTGGCGGAGGAAGAAGTCTGCGTCGTGGGCGCCGGCTTCGACGAGGCGGCGGTCGGCGTGGTGACGGAAGGTGCCGGCGTTGGCGCGGGCTTTTCTGCCGACGGGGTCTTGTCGGTGGCCGGCTGGTTCGCTGGGGGCATGCCGATGACCGTCAGGGCGTCGCAGCAGTGAAACATGTCCTCGGTATTTGTCGCCTTCGTCATGGCGAACCCACTGAGGTCGAGCATTTCCAGGCTGGTGCAGCCGGAGAACATCTGCGCCATGGAGGTAACCTGCGCGGTATCGAAGCCGCTGACATCGAGCTTTTTCAGCTTCAGGCAGCTGGCGAACATGGCCTCCAGGGTGCGGGCGCTGGAAGTGTCCAGACGGGAAACGTCCAGCGTCGGCAGCTCCAGGCAGCCGGCGAACAGGTAGCTCATGTCGGTAACGTGCGAGGTATTTAGTCCCGCTAGGTTGAGAGACTCCAGGTAGACGCATACCTCGAACATGCGGGCCATGGTGGTGACCTTCGCCGTGTCGAAGCCCGAAAGGTCGAGGTCCGTTACCCCGCAGTGCGAGAACATGCGGCTCATGTCGGTGACGTTTGCCGTGTCGAGCCCCGACAGGTCGAGGGTCTTGAGCGCCCAACAGTTGGCGAACATCTCTGCCATGGTGGTCACGCGGGCGGTGTCAAGGCTGCCGAAATTGAGCGAAGAGAGCTCGTGGCAGTCGGCGAACAGGCGGTTTGCGTCGGTGAGAGCTGGCAGGCTCAGTTCGGTGAGATCTACCGAGGCAAGGTGCTCACAGTTTGCGAAGGAGAGCTTGGTTACCTGCGGGCAGATGGTGCCTGCTTCGGCGAAGACGGCGGTCAGGGGAAGCCCGGCGTAGGTGGGCTGGGCAGTGAACGTGCTGCCCAGGGAAACGGTCTGCATCAGCGGGCCCAGATCGGCGGATGCTTGCGGCGTTGCACTAGCTTGGAAGACGAGCGTACAGCCGCTGCCGTCAGCGTTTTCGTAAACGGCGGCGCACGGCTGGGCTTCAGCTGGGGCTGCCGCACGGTTCGCGGGATCTTCCGTCGCCCAAGCCTGCTGGATACCGACGAAGGAAAGAGCTGTCAGGCACACGGCAAGGAGCAGCGCAGCAAGGGCTGCTCGCACGAAGGGGAGGGGTTCTTTGACGGATGACGCGCTCATCAGATGACTGCCTTCTTCCGATGTTGCTTGCGAGGGCTCGGAGCCTTGGGGACGGTTCAATGTCAGGGTTTTGACAGGAAGTCACTTACCTTGCAAGTCATCATTATAGAGAGAGGCTTTCTGCGGAAGCCTCGAAACGCGCCCCGCTTCGCGCCGTTACGTACTTGTCATCTTTCGAAAAAGCCCGAATAAGGGGGCGAGGGAAGGGCCGCTAGCTGTCGTGCTAGAATGGCAGCCATGACCGCTTCGGGAAAACTCATCATTGTTCCTACCCCCATTGGCAACCTGGGGGATATGACGCTGCGCTCGCTCGATGCGCTGCGCGACGCCGATGTGGTGTGCGCGGAGGATACGCGGGTGACAGGCAAGCTGCTGGCGCACTTCGGCATTGAGAAGCGTCTCGAGCGGCTTGACGAGGCTCTGATGGGCTCCCGCGCCGCCGGGATCATCGAGCGCATGGGTGCCGGTGAGGTGGTGGCCTACTGCTCCGATGCCGGCATGCCCGGCGTGTCCGATCCGGGCTTGCGCCTGGTGGCCGAGGCGCGTGAGGCTGGTGTGCCTGTGGAGGTACTGCCCGGTGCGTCGGCGGCGGCAACAGCCTATGTGGCTTCGGGCACCGTGAACCCGCGCTTCTACTTCGGCGGTTTCTTCCCGCGCAAGGCGGGGGAGCAGCGTGCAGTGCTAGAGGCGCTGCACGGCCTCGATGCGGCGCTTGTGTTCTACGAGAGCCCGAATCGACTGGTAACCGCGCTGTCGACGATTGCCGAGGTATTGCCACTGCGTCAGATAGCCGTGTGTCGCGAGCTGACGAAGCTGCATGAGGAAGTGGCGCGGGGGACAGCAGCCGAACTGGCGGAGGTGTTTGCAGCGCGCGCCGAAGAGCCCGGTGGCATTCGCGGTGAGATTGCGCTGGTCATCGATGGGCCCAATGCCGAGGAGGCTGCAGTTGCCGCCGCAGACGCCACGGCTGGCGCTGAGGGGCGCGCGGCCGAGTTGGCGGGAGAAGGTCTGCGCACGAAAGAGATTGCCAAGCGCCTGACCGCCGAGTTTGGCATTCCGCGCAACGACGCCTACGAGTTGGCCATGGGGGCGCAGAAGGCGCGAGGCGTCTAAGCTATGGCCTCGGCAAGAAAAAGCGCATCGCCGGCCGAGTTGGTTTTCATTGACGATTTGGAAATTTGGCTGACGCGCAAGAGCATCAAGAACATGCATTTGCGGGTAAAGCCGCCTGATGGCCGTATTGAGGTTTCGGCGCCGCGGCGTTTGCCCCTGGCCACTATCCGCGCGTTCGTGCGCGAGAAGCGCGCCTGGATCGAGCGGCAGCAGCGGGCCATTGCCGCCTCCCCGCGCGGGGAGGCGGCCGCGGCAAGTCCCGAGGAAGTTGCGCAGTGGAAGGCCGTGGTGTCGGCCTGTGTGCCGCCACTCATCGAGGTCTGGGAGCCCATCATGGGCGTGAAGGCAGGTAAGATTGCCTATCGCAACATGACGAGCCGCTGGGGTAGCTGCCAGCCAGCCACGGGGCGCATCTGCATCAACGTGCGTCTTGCGCTATATCCGCCCGAATGTCTGGAATACGTGGTGGTGCACGAGCTGTGCCACCTACTGGAACGCGGCCATGGTCCGCGTTTCCAAGCGCTCATGACCCACTTTATGCCTGACTGGAAAGAACGCCGCGCGAAGCTGCGGTGAGGCCGCGAGGGCGTGAGGGAGGGCGCCTGCGGTCATCCATGGAGGTTTGCCAAAACGCAGTGACGGCTGTCGTTCAGCGTAGGCGACTCGCGTAAGATGGAGGGAGTCGAGAGAAGGAGCGTACGAGTGATCAAGCTGCATGTGCTGGCGAGCGGGAGCGGCGGAAACGCAGCCATTGTGGAGAACGGGCGTACCGGGGAGGGCGTGCTCGTTGACTGCGGCATTTGCAAGCGCGATTTCTTCGAGCGCGCGGGGGAGGCCGGTTTCGACGCGGCTAGGCTGCGCGCGGTATTTATCACCCACGATCACAGCGACCACACCAAGGGGCTCGGCGTGGTGCTGCGAGGGCTCGCGAAGGCGGGGTGCGTCCCCGAGGTGCTCGCGAGTCGTGCGGTGTACGCCGCCTCCCGTCCCGTGCGCGAGGCGGCGGAAAGCGTGGGGGCGCCGGTGGCGCACTTCGTCGGCGGTGACGTGCTCTCCGTGGCAGGATTGACGGTGCGCCCCTTCTGCACCTCCCACGATGCGGCAGAGTCCTTCGGGTTTCGCTTCGACGAAAAAGCCGTGGAGCCCTGTGCTGCGGCCGAGGAGGGTGCGGCGTTTGGCGAGCCGCTCGACTCCCTCGGCTTTATGACCGACACGGGCACGGTGACTGACGAGGCGTGGGAGGCGCTGGGCGGCGTGAGCCTGCTGGCGCTCGAGTGCAACCACGATAGCCGCATGCTGGAGACGGGCCCGTATCCTTACGTCATCAAGCAGCGCATCGCCTCGAACGTCGGGCACCTGTCCAACGATCAGTCCCGCGAGGCTCTGGCGCGCTTGGCTCACGACGGACTGCGCCATGCCGTAGCCATGCACGTGTCTCAAGAGAACAACACCTATCGTCTCCCGCGCGAGACGTTCGAGGCCGCTCTCGCCGACGAGAACGGCACGCGCCGCTTCGCCACAGAAGTGTCGGTGGCCTATCAAAGCCGCCTGGTCAGCATTAGCTAGGGAGTGCTATGGAAATTCGCTTGCTTCAGTCGTTTTTGGCTATTGCCGAAGAGGGTTCTATCACCCGCGCTGCCGAATTGCTGCACATCACCCAGCCGGCTCTCTCGCGCCAGCTGGTGGCCCTGGAAACCGAACTGGGCTGCGAGCTGTTCCATCGTGGTAAGAAGCGCATGGAGTTGACAGATGAGGGGTTGTTGCTGCAGCGCCGCGCGGTGGAAATTGTGAGCCTTGTATCGCTGACGGAAGAAGAGCTTGCCGGGCACGGCGCCGAGCTGGACGGGCACATATCCATCGGTTCGGGAGAGCTGGCCAGCACCGGCCTCATTGTGGATTTGGCCGCGGCCTTCGCCGAAGAGCATCCGCTGGTTACGTTCGAGCTGTTCACCGGCATTGCTGACCAGGTGACGGGACGGCTGGATCGCGGATTGCTCGATTTCGGCCTGCTGCTGGAGCCTGTGGACGTGGCTCGCTATGAGTATGTGCCCATCGACATTCCCGAGCGCTGGGTGGCGGCCGTCGCGCCAGACGACCCGCTGGCCACGCACGCGTCGGTGCGTCCGGCCGACCTAGAGGGTCGTGTGCTCAGCTTGCCCTACCGTGCGGGCGTGAAAAGCATTCTGGGAAACTGGCTGGGAGGGTCATTGGAGAAAGCGACGTCGCGCTTTAGCGTGAATCTGGGCGGAAGCGCGGCGCCGCTGGTGGAGGGCGGCCATGCGGTGCTGCTGTGCGTGGAGGCCAGCGTAGCCCATTGGGATCCTCGACGCTTTGCCGTGGTGCCGCTTGAGCCTGCGCTTGAGAGCTCTACCGTGCTGGCCTGGAAGCGCGGCATTCGGCATACTGCTGCCGTTCAAGCGTTTGTGGAGTTCGCTACCGAGCGGCTGCGCAGGAGCTAACCTTGCGCGGCGCAGCTGTCAGCGTCTTCCGTTGGCAGCTCCCTGTTTGATCGGTGGCAGCGCGCAGTTGATTCTCGTTCGTCCCCGATGACGGCCCGACCTTCCCAGGCGCCTGACCGCCAGCGCAGCCCGAAAGCGATGGTGCGGGCAAGCCAATCGGCGCCCATGCCCAGCCACACGCCGTAAATGCCCCAGCCGGCCACCACGCCTACCAGATAGGCGGTACCCAGACGGCAGACGATGAGCGAGGCGATGCCCACCACCATGGTGAAGGTCACATCGCCGGCGGCGCGCAGGGCATTGGCCAGGTTGAACGACGCCGGGTGAAGGGCGATGGCCATAAGATTGTGGGCCACAATGAGCACGCAGGCCACCGACCACGTGGCGTCGGTCACGGCGAAGAGCGGCCGCAATGCGGGCAGCAGGGCGATTTCTCCCAGGCCCAGCACGGCCGTGGCAACGAACGAGACCGTCATCACTTGGCGCACGCCGTAACGGGTACCGTCATGGTCGTCCGCGCCCACGTACTGACCGCACACAGTTATAACGGCCAAGTTGTTCGCGGTAACCACCAGCACGGCCAGCTTCTCGATGGAATCCGCCACGCCGTTGGCAGCCATCTGTGTGGTGCCGAACAGGGCCACGATAGCCACCACGACCACCTTGCCAAAGGCGAAGGTGCCGTTCTCGATGGCTCCCGGCACGGCAATGGTAAGGATGCGGCGCACCATGGCGGCCTTCAGGCGCAACGCGTCGCGTAGGCGCACCGTCACAGCGAGGCTCGGACGTCGCACGAGTACCAAGATGACAACGGCGGAGAAAACGCGCGCGAGCAGGGTGGGCACGGCCACGCCCAGGATGCCCGCCTGCAGTACGAAGACGCCCACGGCGTTGCCGATGACGTTCACGGCGTTGGCGGCCAGAGACACATACATGGTGACCGAGGTCTTGTTCATGGAACGGAAGATAGCAGCCACGCCGTCGTAGACCGACAGAAAAGGCAGGCTGAGCACTACGAACAAAAGGTACAGCCACGCTGCCTCCGTCACGTTCGCTTCCGCACTGCCGAACAGGAGGTCCAGAACGGGGCTCTCGGCCGCCAACATGACGCTCATAATGGCGAGGCCGAAAAGAGCGGACAATCCTACCAGCTGCCCTGCGGCTTGCGAGGCCTCGGTGCTCTGCCGCGCGCCCAGGTACTGCGACACCACCACGGCACCGCCGGCGGAAAGCGCGGCGAACAGCACGATGAAGAAGTAGGTGAGCATGTCCACCAGGGACACCGCCGACACGGCCGCCTCCGACACGTTGGAGATCATGGCCACGTCAACCACACTCACGAGCATCACGAGTGCCTGCTCGACGGCCAATGGGGCCATGAGCGCGAACAGGTCGCGCGCCGTGAAGAGCACGCGGCGGGGACGCGGGTGGCGGAAGGTGTTATGTCGGCGGGTCTTGTTCATGACCCCATCATGCAGGATGGGGCTAATCGATAGCAAATGCTAATGATTTATGGCTAATCATGCAATTGATGCATAGATGGTCATGAGTCATAGGCATTTCACCTGAAACAGGCTCAGCAGTAGCATAGGTTGCAGCAAAACTACCCTTAGAAAGTCAGGAGTATCCCCATGATTAAACAGACAGCGGCGCGCGACGCGCTCGGCGCTAATATCGACGCCGATGCCGAGGCTTTCGCCGCTACTCTTATGTTCCCGTTGGGCGCGCCTAATGATGCCTACGCCCAGTACTTCAGCGGCCGCAGCTGGTTGGCGCCGCTGACGGCCCAGCAGGTGCCCACCTCTAACGTCACCTTCGAGCCGGGCTGCCGTAACAACTGGCACATCCATCATGCGGACCAGGGCGGCGGCCAGATGCTCATTTGCGTGGGAGGTCGCGGCTACTACCAGGCCTGGGGCGAGGAAGCCATCGAGATGAAGCCGGGCGATGTGGTGAACATCCCCGTAGGGGTGAAGCACTGGCACGGCGCGGCCCCCGACAGCTGGTTCGCCCACCTGGCCTTCAGCGTGCCGGGCGAGAACTGCACCAACGAATGGCTCGAGCCCGTCACCGACGAGCAGTATGGCCAGTTGCGATAGCTAGTCCTCAGCGGGAAAATCGACGAAGTCGTAGACGAGGCCATATTCTTCCTGAAGGTAGTTGAAAAAGTCGGCAGGGCTGACTGCTTGGACATGCGCGTTAATGAAACCGCTTTCGTTGCGCGTGAGCAGGTAGTCAGCCTTGATCTTTTCGGCGCAGATGTCGATAAGGCAGTCTTCGAAATCGTCCCATTTGCGGCTGCTAGCCAGATGGATGTCAGAGGCATCAACCGAGCAAATTTCGAGCCATTGATAGCTCTCGTCGAAGGCGTTCTGAATGAACTCGCTGTTATAGGTTTTACGGAGGACATAGAATACGTCGGTGAACGATTTGGCTGAAACCCACAGCTCAGCATCGCCGAACTCCTTCATGATGAGGAGTTTTTGGGCGATATCGCCATCGGGTGGCCGCTGCGTATAGAGATCGATGAGCACGTTGGTATCAAGCAAAATGCGCATAGCGCTCATCCCTCGCTTCGGCGAGCTGCTCTTTGAACGGGCGCTCGGTGGTGGCAGGACCGACATACATGGCCGTGAGTGACGAACGGATCTTCTCGACTTGCTGAGGGGTGAGAGCTCGGTCATGTTGGCTGGCAGCGCGCAATGGCTTATGCGCTTTCGGCAGCTGCCGTTCTGCAAGTACGAACTCGTAAGCTGCATTGATGAGCTGGGAGGGCGTGGCCCCCAGTTCCTTGAGGGCGGCATTCCCTCGTTCCTTTACGGCGACGGGGACGCGCGCCGAAACAATCGCATCCATGAGCGCTCCTTCCTGTTGCGCTCAGTGTACTGTAATACTGTCTAACAAACAAGAGACGTCCCGGGGCGCTTCGGTGCCTTTTCTTTATCTTGCGATATCGGCCAAGGTCTGTCCCTCGAGGAAATCCTGCATGGCGTTTTGCAGGCCGCCCCATACGCGGCGGCTGGGGCAGTCCTCGGCGCGCTCGCAGGCGGAAAGGGCGCCCATGCAGTCCAGCAAGTCAAGGCCGTCCTCGGAGGCGGCCACCACATCGGCCAGGGAAATTTCGGAAGCGGGGCGGGCCAGCCGGTAGCCGCCCTGGTTGCCCCGGGTGACGGTCAGCAGCTCGGCGGCGACGAGAGGGGCCACCACTTGCTCGAGGTACTTCTTGGAAATACCCTGGCGTTCGGCCACATCCTTCAGCGCTACGCAGCCCGCGCCCTCGTTTTGGGCCAGGTCGATCATGAAGCGCATGCCGTAACGAGTTTTTGTCGAAATCTTCACCGATGCTCGCTTTCCGAAGATTGTTCGCAGATGACGAGGACAATCCTATCTGTTTCTTGACAATTTGCGCAACCCCTCTATATTAAAGTCTAGCAAACTACTAGACAAAGACGAAGCCCCTCGAGGAACCGGTCGAAACCGCCCAAGGTGATGGCCGCACGGAGCAGCGTCATTAGGATTGGAAAGCAGAGCAAAGCCCCATGAAGCAAATTTACCTTGATCACGCCTCTACCACGCCGGTGCGCCCGGAAGTGGTCGAGGCCATGATGCCGTTCTTCACCGAGGAGTTCGGCAACCCCTCGTCCATCTATCCTCTGGGCCAGGAGGCCTCCGATGCCGTGGCCGAGGCCCGCGAAACCCTGGCCGGCGTCATTGGCGCCAAACCGCGCGAGATTTTCTTCACCAGCGGCGGCACCGAGTCCGACAACTGGGCCCTCAAGGGCTTTGCCCGCGCCAACGCCGCCAAGGGCAAGCATATTATCACCAGCGCCATCGAGCATCACGCGGTGCTGCACACCTGCGAGGCGCTCGAGCGCGAGGGCTTCGAGGTTACCTACCTGCCCGTCGACGAGCACGGCCTGGTGTCCGTCGAAGACTTCAAGGCGGCCCTGCGCCCTGATACCATTTTGGCGTCCATCATGTTCGCCAACAACGAGATCGGCGTCATCGAGCCCATCGCCGAGCTGGCGGCTGCGGCTCACGAGGCCGGCGTGACCTTCCATACCGACGCCGTGCAGGCCTTCGGCCACGAGCCCATCGACGTGGACGACATGGGCATCGACATGCTGTCCGCCTCCTCGCACAAGATCTACGGCCCCAAGGGTGTGGGTCTGCTCTACGTGCGCAAGGGCGTGAAGCTGCAGAACCTGATCGACGGCGGCCAGCAGGAGCGCGGCAAGCGCGGCTCCACCGAGAACGTGCCCGGCATCGTGGGCTTTGCGAAGGCGGCCGAGCTGGCCATGGCCGATCTGGCTCCCGAGCATGATCGCCAGCTGGCTCTGCGCGACCACGCCATCAAGCGCATTCTGGCGGAAATTCCCTCGGCGAAGCTCAACGGCTCCTGGGAGAGCCGTCTGGCCAATAACGTGAATTTCTCCTTCGAGTTCATCGAGGGCGAGGGCATGCTGCTACAGCTGGCTGCCCGCGGCATTTGCGTGTCGTCCGGCTCGGCCTGCACGTCCGGCTCCCTGGATCCCAGCCATGTGCTGCTGGCCATCGGGCTGCCCCATGAAATTGCCCACGGCTCGCTGCGCATGACCATTGGGCGCGACACCACTCAGGAGGACGTGAACTTCGCCGTGGACTCCCTGAAGACCACGCTGGAGAACCTGCGCATGATGAGCCCGCTCTACGAGGACTTCCAGCAGGGCAAGGTGGAATCGGTCATCGCCACCATGAAGGCCAACGGCTTCCCCTACGCCAACTAGCAATTCCCGATGCGGCCCTGCAAGGGGTCCGTCGCCAATGAGAAACCAACGAGAAGGAGATACTTCCTATGGCTATGAACTATTCCGAGAAGGTTATGGACCACTTCTCCAACCCGCGCAACGTGGGCGAAATTGAGAACGCCAGCGGCTGCGGCACCGTAGGCAACGCGGTGTGCGGCGATATCATGCGTGTCTACCTGGACATCGACGAGAACAACGTCATCCGGGACGCCAAATTCAAGACCTTCGGGTGCGGTGCCGCCATCGCCACCAGCTCCATGGCTACGGTGCTGGTGAAGGGCAAGACCGTCCAGGAGGCCCTCGAAGTGACCAACAAGGCCGTCATGGAGGCCCTCGATGGGCTGCCGCCGGTAAAGGTGCACTGCTCGCTTTTGGCCGAGGAGGCCATCCATGCGGCCTTGTGGGACTACGCCGAGAAGAACAATCTGGTCATCGAAGGCCTGGAGAAGCCGGTCAGCGACATCTCCGAGCATGACCATCACCACGACATTCCGGGCGAGGACGACGAGTAGCAGCTGTTTCCAACTTGCCATCTTTCGCAATTATGCTTTCCTCTATCATGTTTAGCAGCTGTGACATGATGGGGAGAAGGCTGCGTGGATTCTGAGGGAAAGAAATATTGGCTTTCGATAGCCGCTTTTGTGCTGGTGTTTGTGGCCGTGGTGGCCACGTTTGCCACCTTCATGCAGCAAACGTCCAACCGCATCGTCTCCCAGACGGACCAGTACATTGCCGATGCCACTCAGCAAACGGCCAAGCTGGTTTCCACCTATCTGCAAAACGCCCAGATGGACATTGAGACGGTGGCGGCCCTGGCCTCGGAATCATCTCAGGTTACCAACGTCATCGAGGATGGCGAATGGCTCGGCATCGTCGGCACGCTGGCTCCTTTCGACACGGTGGAGTTCGTCGACGCCCAGGGCGATTTGCTGGCGGTGGATGGGAACAACGTCAATGTGGCCGACCGTCCTTACTTCGCCAAAGCTATGGAGGGGCGGTCGGGCATCGAGACGGTGTTCGACTCGCGCCTTACCCACGAGAATCTGGTGTGCTTCTATGCTCCCGTGCGGCGCGGCGTGGATGGCCCGGTTATCGGGCTGCTTTTGGCTCATTACCACGAGAGTCGTATGACCGACCTGTTGGCCAGCTCCTTTTTCGGCTATGAGTCCAGCGTGCACTTAGTGCTGCCTTCTGGCGAGATCATTGCCTCTTCCGATGGCGCCCGCGCGGGAGACAACTTGCTCGAAGAGGCCTACGCTACTCACGGGCAGGGCGAGGAGGCGGCCCACGAGCTTATCGACGCCTTCGAGAGTCAGAAGGACGCCTCGTTCTCCTACACGACTGATCAGGGTATTCGCTCGGTATGCGTGGCCCGCGTGCCCGCTACCGACTGGATGGTGGTGGAAACCTTCCCCGAGGTGGCCACGGCCAATATGATCGACGCGGCCAATGCTGGCGGCTGGCGGGCGCTGGTGGTTATCGTTATCGTGTTCGTGGGCGTCATTGTGGGCATTGTGATTTACAGCAACCGCAAGCATCGTTTCTTCACCCGGGAAATGCGCGATCGCGCCGACGTAGAGGCGGCCTTGGACAAGCTGGCGGAGCGCACGGCCTTGGTGAACATTCCCCTCGATCACTTCCGCTACGTTACCGGCCCGATAGACCCTGCTGGCACTACGCCGACGGAAGGCCCCTATGAGGTCATGCGCGATCGCATTGTGTCCATGGTGGTGGGGGACGAGGCCCGGGCTGAGGCGGCCGATCTGCTCGATCGGGACCGCTTGCTCTCACGTATGCGGGCCGGCGAAGACAACGTGCGCTTTGAGTTCCAGGTTGATCGCGACGGGGTGCTGAAGTGGGAGGACTTCAACTTCATCTGCGTGGCCCGCGACAGCGACGGCAACCCCGAGCGCTTGGTGTACATTACCCAGGACGTGACGGCGCTCAAGAAGCGCGAGAAGCAGATGCAGCAGGCCATGGAGGACTCCTACCGCGCCGCCATTGCCGCCAACAATGCGAAGAGCGACTTCCTCTCGCGTATGAGCCACGACATTCGCACGCCCATGAACGCCATCATCGGCATGACCGAGCTGGCGCGCATGAACGAGGGCAACTGGGAGAAAGTGGACGACTGCCTGGGCAAGATCACTCTGTCCAGCAACCACCTGCTGAGCCTCATCAACGAGGTGCTCGACCTATCGATGATCGAGAACGGGCGCTTGGTGCTGACGTCGGCCGAGGTGGACCTGGCCGAGCTCATGCAGGAGATGGAGACGGTGTTCGCCCAGCGCTGCCTTGAGTCGTCCCTGCAGCTGGAACTTTCCATGGTTGACGTGCGCCATCCCGTTATCCTGGGCGACGGTTTGCGCCTGCAGCAGGTGTTTATCAACATGCTGGGCAATGCGGTGAAGTTCACGCCCCCGGGCGGCACCGTGGCCGTGCGCCTGACCGAGCGGCCCTCCCGCATGGAGGACTGCAGCGACTACGAGTTCGTCTTCTCCGATACGGGCTGCGGTATGGCGCCGGAATTCGTGGAGCACGTGTTCGAGCCCTTTACGCGAGAGCACGATTCGCGCACCGAGCACGTGGAGGGAACGGGCCTGGGCCTGTCCATCGTCATGAATATCGTCTCGCTCATGGGCGGCACCATTACCGTGGATAGCAAGCCTCATTGCGGCACCACCTTCACCGTGCATCTCGAGTTGCGGCACGCGCCCGTGGACGCTGTGGTCGTCGAGGATGCTGCGGTTGCCTGCGATCAGGGTGGCGCCGCGGGCGACGGAGAAGGGCTCAAGGTCGCAGGAGCCGCCGGGCCCCCGGAGTCTTCCGCGGGCAAGCAGGACGCCGAGGCTGGCCCCTCGTTTGTCGGCCGTCGCGTGCTTTTGGTGGAGGACAACGAGCTGAACAGCGAAATTGCCCAGGCTATGCTGGAGTCCATGGGCATGGAGGTGGAAACGGCCGTGAACGGCCAAGAGGCCCTGGTCGCCGTGGAGGTGCACGGGCCCTCCCATTACGATGTGGTGCTCATGGACATCCAGATGCCGGTCATGGACGGCTTGGAAGCCACGCGTCGTATTCGCGCTTTGGGGCGCTCCGATGCCGCGGCGCTGCCCATTGTGGTGCTTTCGGCCAACGCCTTTACCGAAGACGTCCAGGAGTCCAAGCGCGCCGGCGCCAACGATCATCTCTCCAAGCCCATCAGTATCAAAGGTTTGGCCGCTACGCTCGGCGAAGTCCTGGGTTCCTAAGGCCGCAGAACGGCCCCATCGGTGTTAAGATAGCCTCCATGTATTACTGACGGGAAGCCGCAGTGTCATCGGCTGATGCGCTTCCGGATAGGAGACACCCCGGTTATGTCCAAGGGAACTTTTAGCGTCACCACCCCCATCTATTACATCAACGCGGCCCCGCACCTGGGCACGGCCTACACCACGGTGGCGGCCGACACCATCTGCCGCTACGAGCGCATGAACGGCTACGACGTGGCGCTGGTCACCGGCACCGACGAGCATGGCCAGAAAATTGCCGAGACGGCCGAGAAGAACGGCATGACCCCGCAGGCCTGGTGCGACTCGCTGGCCCCGGCTTTCAAAGAGGCCTGGGAGCTGCTCGACATCGACTACACCGACTTCGTGCGCACCACCGAGGAGCGCCAGACCCGTACGGTGCAGGATTTCTGGCAGGGGCTCTACGACGCCGGCTGGCTGTACAAGGGCGCCTACGAGGGCTGGTACTGCGTGCATGAGGAAACCTACTACGCCGAAAGCGATCTGGAGAAGAACGAGGAAGGCGAGTTCGTCTGCCCTGACTGCAAGCGCCCGGTGCGCCGCGCCGCCGGCGAGGAGAACTGGTTCTTCAAGCTTTCCGAGTTCCAGGATCGTCTGCTGGAGTTCTACGAGGCCCATCCCGATTTCATTCGCCCCGAAAGCCGCAAGAACGAGATCGTTTCCTTTGTGAAGGGCGGCCTGCAGGACCTGTCCATCTCGCGCTCGTCCTTCGACTGGGGCATCCCGCTGCCCTTCGACGAGGGTCACGTGTGCTACGTGTGGGCCGACGCGCTTCTGGCCTACTTCACCGGCATGGGCTACGACCAAATCGAGCGTGGCGACGAGTTCGAGCGCCGCTGGCCCATCCAGTACCACTTCGTGGGCAAGGACATCACGCGCTTCCACTGCGTCATCTGGCCGGCCATGCTCATGGCCGCCGGCATGCCCGTGGCCCACACGGTGTTCGGCCACGGCTTTTTGCTCACCAAGGGCGAGAAGATGTCGAAGTCCAAGGGCAACGGCCTTATGCCGGCCGATTTGGTGAAGGTCTTCGGCGTGGACGCCTACCGCTACTACTTCATGAGCGACGTGCAGTTCGGCCACGACGGCGCCATCTCCATGGAGCGCATGGTGCAGGTGTACAACGCCGATCTGGCCAACACCTGGGGCAACCTGGTGTCGCGCGTCACGAACATGACCACGAAGTACTTCGAGGGCCGCGTGCCCGAGGCCCCGGCTGGCGCGGAGGAGAACCCGCTGCGCGAGATTGCCGACGAGCTGTACGCGGAATACGACGGCTGCATGGCCCAGGTGGACTTTACCGGTGCCGCCGCGGCGGTGCAGAAGCTGGCCAGCCGCGTGAACCTGTATGTGGAGGAGAGCGCGCCGTGGGC
>CAJUFS010000010.1 GCA_910585575.1 uncultured Adlercreutzia sp.
ATGGACTTTCCCTTGACCCGAATCTCGTTTCCGCGGTTTTCCGGTCGTGCCGTCATCAGTCTCACCGTCCTTTCGGTTCACGCGCTTGCTCTTTCCCTCTGTTATAGCACTGGGAAAAAATGACGCACTGTCGATTTACGTGAGGACGGGCAAACCGCCGACTTGCGGAAAGTAAGCGACCGCTAACCCCGAGGGAACGGCCAGTCAGCACACACCGAAGAAGGCGCTACAGAGCCGATTGAATGCTTTCAGGAGCGCAGGGTCACGCCGAAGCACTCCCCTTCCGCGGATGCTTCGAGCTGCATGTCCATAGCACGGGCGAGGTTGGCGGCGATGGCGAGACCCAGGCCGCTGCCGCCCGCCTGGCGGGCGCCATCGCCACAATAGAAGCGGTCGAACACGCGGGAGACATCGAGGGTATCCAGATGGTTCGCAGGATTGGAAACCGTAAGCCGGAAGTCCGACGCCGCCCCAGGCACCCGCAGCTCGACGCGGGGAGCGCCGCGGCCGTGGCGCAGGCAGTTGTCGAGCAGGTTGCCGACAACGCGCCCCAGGGCCTCGCCGTTGGCCTGCACTATGACGGGATCCTCGGGCAGCGATACCACCGGCTCCCAGGCGCGCTCGGCAAAGGCCGGGTAGCGGGCGCTCAGCGCCTCGGCCACTATCGCGCCTAGGTCAACACTTTCGCGCACCAGCGTTTGCTCGCCCTCATCGATTTTGGCGAATTCGAAGAGCTGATCCACGAGCCCGCGCATGACACCCAGCCGCTCGGCCGCGGCTGCCACACACTCGTCGCGCTCGGTATCGCTGTCGGCCAACGCGTACAGCTGCAAGTAACCCTGAGCCCCCGTCAGCGGTGTGCGCACATCGTGGGAGAACGACGCCAGGTTCCGCTGCAGCTCCCGACGCTCGGCTTCGGCGCTGCGCCGCGTCTCGTCGCACTCCTCGATCAGCGCGTTCACCTGCGACGCCAGCGCCCGGGCCGCCGGCGTCGGAAACGCCAGGCGCACTTTCCCCGCCCGACCGCGGGCCCTTGCCGCCAGTATAAGCTCCATGACCCGTAGCTGCCGCTCGTTCAGCCACCCCACCGCCACCAGCGCTACGACAAGGAGCAGGCACAACGCAACCAGCCAGATCATCGCTAAACCCTCTTCCGCCGAATTGCCAGCCAACACAGCGCCACTGCTGCAACCACTCCCACCACGGGACTCAGCATATCGAGCGCTAAAGGCGGCATGCCGCTCGCTCCCACGCGCTCCAAAACCTGAAGAGGCAGCCACGAGATGATTCCTGCCATCGTTCCCTCTGCGCCCAGCCAAAAGGCAACGACATTCAGCGCATGCTCGAAAGCGAGGCTGCACAGCAAAACCACGAAAAGCACTGCCACGATTTTCCGATCTGTCACCAAGAGCACCGCCAGCGTGGCCATCGAGCAGAATACCGCTGCCAGCACCACCATCAATGCCCAGCGCACAAATCTCCCCTCGCCAAACCCCACGCTCATCGGGGCAAAAGGAAGGAGCGCAGCCCACGTAGCGGCGAACGCTACAAGAACCAGGGACAACGCTACCACGGTCGAGAGCACCACCATGGCCAGCACATAGTCTCGGCGAGCACTTTTCCCAACCATCAAAAGTCGCATACCGCCCTCGTGACTGTCATCAGCGTAAAGCACCGCCACGGTCCAGGAGGCGAAAAGGCACAGGTAGAGCGGCGCATGATAGGCGCTCATCACCAGTTCCGCATTGACCGCAACCTGCCGATCACCAAAAGATGGCAAGAGGGGCATCCCGGTAATCTGCGACCCCATCAATGCGTTTTCGGCTACCGAACGGCCAACTACATAGACAACGAACGCAGTCAGGCCGAAGAATCCCCAGAATGTCACGCTGCGCACAAGCCGATACAACTGGGCACGCAGAATGTTAAGCATGGAGATCACCTCCTTCCTCAGCGGCCGACTTCGCCGAAGGA
Organism: uncultured Adlercreutzia sp.; assembly: GCA_910585575.1. Classification (GTDB taxonomy): domain Bacteria; phylum Actinomycetota; class Coriobacteriia; order Coriobacteriales; family Eggerthellaceae; genus Adlercreutzia. The sequence continues at coordinate 1,975 of CAJUFS010000010.1, forward strand.
TCATCCGCACTCCGCATCGGAGTAGCAAGATCGCCGGACGCACCCTTTCCGCGTACCGGAGCGGTGCCGCCCATGAGAGTTACGAAGTACTCCTCGATGTCGCGACTACGGATGTACAGGCCACTTACAGGCACGTCCGCCGCCAGGAGAACGCGACCGACCTCTTCAGCCGTAGGCACCCCTGTGTCGACGACGGAGCCCGGTGTTTCTACCTCTCCGACGGCCCCGATGCGGATGGCGTCATCGGGCATGACCGCGAAGGCCGCCTCGGGCCAGCGTTGCTGAAGCACGGCCAAGGCCCGAGGCGCATCGGGAGTTTCCACGCACAGATAGTCCGCGCACTCGGCAGCCACCTGGTCGGCGGTCATCTCGCACACGAGCTTTCCCTCGCGGATGACGCCGTAGCGGGTAGCCATACGATCCAGCTGATCCAGCACGTGCGAGCTGATAAGCACCGCCACCTGTCGCGTTTCAGCCAGATTCACCAGCAGCTCGCGCACGAGGCGCACCCCTTCGGGGTCAAGACCGTTGAAGGGCTCGTCGAGCAGCAGCACTTCCGGCTCGCCTATCAGGGTCAAGGCCAAACCCAGTCGCTGCTTCATGCCCAGGGAGAAATGGCCCGCTCGATCGCGCTCCGCAGGGTCGAGCCCTACCGCTCGCAACACCCCGACTGCCGCGTCCTTCGCATCTGGGAGCCCCTGGGCCAGCGCCCGCACCATCACGTTCTGGAAAGCGGAAAGAGAGGGATTCACCGCCGGCTGCTCAATGAGGCAGCCAAGGTGGGCGCTCGTCTGGCAGGGGCCCAGCGCCTCGCCGTAAATCTCCACCGCACCCGACGAGGGAGCCAAATATCCCGCCAGCATCTTCAGCAGCGTCGACTTGCCCGCTCCGTTGCGACCAACCAAGCCGTAGATATCACCCGGAGCCAAGGTCAGCGAGACCCCATCGACAACACGCTTACCCCAAAAGGAGCGCGAGAGGTTTTCGCACGTCAAAGCTGCCACGGGATCTCCTTCCGTCTGGTATCAACCGATGGTTCCAGCATAACGGGAGGCCATGCAGAAAGATCCGAGGAAGTGCCAAGATTTTTCCAAGATTGCCTTCGGGCGACCGCCTGGAATGAGACAGCCAACCGTCTGACTCATTCCAGCTAGCCCAAATCACGCAGCTTGAAGCCTACGCCCCACACGGTTTCAATGAGGTCCGGGGCCTGCGCCTCGCGCAGCTTCGCGCGAATGTTGCCGATATGGGTGGCCACGGCCTTGTCCTCCAGGGCCCCTTCGCTCCCGGCTGCCGCGGCCGAAAGGCTGCGCTTGGTATGCACGCGCGCCGGCGCGGCCATCAGCGCTTCCACCATCGCGAATTCCGTCGGCGTCAGATGCACCGGCACACCACTGGCCACAAATGTCCGGGCTCTCGAATCGAGCACCCACGACCCGTAGCGCAGAGTGTCATCCCCTGACGACGTCACGCCATCAAAACCGGCACGCCTCCCCGCCCGTCGCAGCACCGCTTCCACGCGAGCGCCCAGCTCTTCCAAGTCGAACGGCTTTACCAAATAGTCGTCGGCGCCCAGCTGCAGCAGATCAACCCGGTCGGCCACTGTAGCGCGAGCGGAAAGCACGATCACGGGCAGCCCGACGGTGGTAGCCCGAGCCACCACGTCCTCGCCATCGGCCCCTGGCAACATAAGATCGCTGATCAGCAAGTCGAAGCTTCCGCCCTCCAAGCGCAGCAGCCCCTCGGTACCGGAGAACGCCGCCGTGCAAACGGCGCCCCGTTTGCCCAAGTAGGAGCACACCACCTTGTTGATGGCCTCGTCATCTTCCACCACCAGTATGCGCAGATTCTCTAACACAGGCTAGATAACTACCATCTCGTGGGTGCTTTGCGTGAATACGTCGAAGCCGTCGTCGGTGATGACGCCGAAGTCTTCCAAGCGCATGCCGAACTTGCCCGGCAGGTAGATGCCCGGCTCTACGGTGACCACGTTGCCTGCTACCAGCGGCTGCTCGTTGCGCGGCGCCAGCACGGGCTCCTCGTGGATATCGAGACCGACGCCATGACCCAGGCCGTGGCCCATGCGTCCCGCGAAACCGCCCTCAGTCAGCACCGATTCCGCCAGTTCGTGCGCTTCCTTGCCCGTCACGCCGGGCGCCAGCATGGCCTCCACCGCCTCGTTGGCCGCCCGCAACGTGTCCCAAGCGGCGCGCATTTCGCCTTCGGGCTCGCCCAGGAACACCGTACGCGTCATGTCCGAGCAGTACCCGTAGGACTTTGCTCCGAAATCAAGGACGACGCACTGCCCCGCCTCGAGCATGGTGGCGCCGGGGATGGCATGGGGGCTCGCCCCGTTGGCGCCCGTGGCCACAATGGAAGGGAACGCCAGGCCCTGGGCCCCGTGGCGCAGCATGAACTCTTCCAGCTCCAGTTGCACCTGTCGCTCGGTCATACCCGGCTTCATATATTGGATGATATGGGAAAACGCCGCATCGGTAATAGACTGGGCCCCGCGCATGCGAGCCACCTCGTAGGGATCCTTCACCGCGCGCAACTTGAGCACCAATCCGTCAGTTTCGCCAATAGGGAAATCGGCGGGGAAGGCCTTCTGGAGCGCGCGGTACTCGGCCAAGGTCATGGTGTCCTCTACCTGCAGCTCCGCCTCAGGCATGCCGTGCAGCCACGAGCCGTTCCACTGGCGCGCCACAAAAGCCGCGTGGCTCTCGCGGGCCGTATCGATGCGAATGGGCGAACGACGGGCCGCCTCTTCACAGGCGGTAGCGTACCGCGAATCGGTGTGAAGCACCGCGCGGTCGCCGCTGATGTACAGCGCATGGGCCGCCTCGTCGTCGAAAACGTCATCAAAGGCCGTAATCCAGTGGATGTTGGACGTGTCACGCACCACCATGGGACTCGGCCGCCCGTCGCGCAGCTGAGCCAAAGCGCGCAGCAGCTGCCCCACATGCCATTCGCAGGCCACCGGATTGTAAAGCTCGTTGTACACCGTCATAGCATCGACTCCGATTCTCGTTTCGCAAACCGCGCAGGCCCCCAAGAGCGGCAGCTTCAACCACCCTCGAGCAGCGCCCGCGGCCTCTCCCCTACTCCTCCAGCAGCATATCGAGGGCACGCAGATAGCCCTCCTTGCCCAGGCCCTTCACCTGGCCCACGCAGGCCGGCGCAATCACCGAATGACGGCGGAACTCCTCGCGCTTCGAGATATCCGAAATATGGATCTCCACCACCGGCACGTCAATGCACTCGACTGCGTCATGAAGCGCATAGGAGTAGTGCGTATGCGCTCCCGGGTTGTACACAATGCCATCGTACACCCCATGGGCCTCATGCAGCTTGTCAACCAAGGCCCCTTCATGATTCGACTGAAAGCAATCGACCTCGCACCCACGCTCGGCCCCATAGGCCCGAACCATTTCCTCAATGGCAGCCAGCGTATCCGACCCATAAATAGCCGGATCGCGCACACCAAGCATATTAAGGTTAGGCCCATTCATCAGCAGTATTTTCTTCAAACCGATTCACCCTTTCATAGATCGGTCGGGAAGGGGTGCTCGCAGACCTCCTGAGCGCCCCCTGGAGAACGCGGCCGTTAAGAAACAGATTCCACTTCGCCAGCACCAGTTCTGGGATAGTACCGACTTATGGGCATCATCTCCTCTGTTTCTTTTGCCGCGTTCGGAAGGGGATCAGCGCGAAGCGGGCTGCGAGCGCCCCTTCCCGCCGATCGTCCGAGGAGTCCCTAGCGGACCTTCGAAGCCTCCCAAGCACGCAAGTGCTCCAAGATGACCGCGTCCTCCACGGCCACCAACTCCCACGACCCAATATCCCGCGGTAGCACGAAGCGCACCTCGCCACTGCGCGTCTTCTTGTCGCGTTTCATGGCCGCCAGAATGTCCTCGGCCGGCGCTGACCACGGCAGCGACGGCAGGCCCAGACGGTCCAGCAGCTCGCCCTGGGTTTGCACCAGCTCGGGCGACGTGCCCACCACGTCCACGCCCAGCTGGGCCGCAAAACGCATGCCCTCGGCCACGGCGGCTCCATGAGAGTACACCCCGTAGCCAGCCAAGGTCTCGATGGCATGACCCAAGGTGTGGCCGTAGTTCAGGCACTCGCGCACGCCGCGGCTCTCCGTCTTATCGGCCGCCACTACGCCCGCCTTGAACACCACCGAGCGTGCGATGGCCTCGCTTACCCCGGCGTCATCGCGGGCCGCCAGGGCGTCGGCCTGCTCCAGCAGCCAGAAAAAGAACTCGTCGGAATCGATTACCGAGGACTTGGCAATTTCCGCGCAGCCGCAGGCCCACTCACGCTCGTCCAGCGTGGCCAGAGTGTCGGTAGAAGCCGCCACATAGGCGGGCTGCTTGAACGTGCCCACCAGGTTCTTGCCCGCGTCCAGGTTCACGCCAGTCTTGCCGCCCACGGAGGAGTCCACCATGGCCAAAAGCGTGGTAGGCACCTGCACGAAGGTGATGCCGCGCATGTAGGTGGAGGCCACGAAACCGGACAGGTCGCCCACCACGCCGCCGCCCAGGGCCACTACCGCCGCATCGCGGGTCAGCCCCAGCTGCGCCATGGCATCCCAGATCTCGCCGGCCACGGCCACAGATTTCGCCTCTTCGCCCGCAGGCACCACAATGTCGCTTACCCGGAACCCCGCGGCCTTGAGCGACGTGCGCGCCGCCTCCAAGTAGAGCGGTGCCACGTTGGCGTCGGTGATGATAAGCAGATGCGGCGCGTGGGCCACGGCGGGCAGCTTCTTCGCCCACGAGCCGAGCCCCTCCAGAACGCCCGCGCCGATGCGCACGTCGTACGGCGTCTCGCCAGGAATATTCACCACTACTTTTGTTGCGGGCACAGCACGCCCTCCTTTTCCAGAATGCGTTGCACTTCGCGGGCAATGGCGGGCACCGACTTGCCGGCCGTGGACACCGTCACATCGGCCACCGCCTCATAGAGGGGGCGGCGCTCCTCGCAGCGGGCCCGGGCGCTGTCCAAATCCTGGAACAGCGGGCGCGTCGATTTATCGCGAATGCGGTCGGAGGCCTCGTCAGCCGTCACATCGAGGAAGACCACCAGGCCGCCCTCGGCAAAGATCTCGTGGTTCTCCGGCGTGACCACCACGCCGCCGCCGCAGGACACCAGAAGCGGGTCCTCCTTGGCCGCCAGCTCGCGCAGCACGTCCGTCTCAATGGCGCGAAAACCCGGCTCGCCATCGGTGGCGAAGATCTCGGTGATCTTGCGCCCTTCCCGACGCTCCAGATAGGTGTCCATGTCCACCGAGGCAATGCGGCAGGTGCGGGCCAAACGACGGGCCACCGATGTTTTGCCCGCCCCCATGAAGCCCACGAAGAACACCGGGCGCGTCAGCACCATGGGCTCGTCCGCATGCGGAGCCGGGCGGCGGGGGCGTCTTCCGTTTCGCTGTGCGTCTTTTCCCTGAGCCATAGCTATCGCCCCATGGTCTTCAAACGCTTCTGATACGCCTTGATGGCCGCTTTCACATCGGCCATGCAGGTGGAGCCGAAGGCCTCCAGGTAGGCATTAGCCAAGGCGAAGGCCACCTCGCCCTCGGCCACCACGGCCGCCGCGGGCACCGCACAGGTGTCGCTGCGCTCCTTGGAGGCCTCCTCGACCTCCAGCGTGTCCAAGTTCACCGTGCCGAGCGGCTGCATCAGCGTGGGGATGGGCTTCATGGCCGCCGTCACCACCAGGGGCATGCCGTTGGTCATGCCGCCCTCCAGGCCGCCGGCGTTGTTGGAGGTACGCACAAACTCGCCGTTTTCCAAGGCAATGGGGTCGTGCACCTGGGAGCCCACGCGACGGGCCGCCTCGAAACCCAGGCCGAACTCCACGCCCTTGATGGCGGGAATGGAGAACAGTGCCGCGCCGATGCGCGAGGTCAGGCGATCGGGGCCCGTGGCGTAGGAGCCCAAGCCGGGCACGAGGCCCGTGGCCACCACGCGGAAGGTGCCGCCCAGGCTTTCGCCGTCGGCCTTGGCGCGATCCACGGCGCGCTTCATGGCCTCGGTGGTGCGCTCGTCGGGGCAGCGCATCTCGGAAAGCTCGATATCCAGGGGCGCATGCTGCACCACCTGGGCCAGATCTTCATCGGCCAGGCGCACATCGCCCACCGACGTCACATAGGAGAATACATCCACACCCAACTCGGCCAGAAACTCCCGTGCAATGCCGGCAGCGGCCACGCGGGCCGCGGTCTCCCGGGCGCTGGCGCGCTCGAGGATGTTGCGGCAGTCGTCGGTGTTCGTCTTCAGGACACCCACCAAGTCGGCATGACCGGGGCGGGGCGTCACCTCGCGCACCAAATCGGACGGGACGCAGCCGAAGGCGGCCATGCGATCGGTCCAGTTCTCCCAATCGCGGTTGCGCACGGTCAGCGCAATGGGGGTGCCCAGGGTGCGCCCGAAACGCACGCCACTGGTCACGCGCACCGTGTCCGTCTCAATGGCCTGGCGGCCGCCGCGGCCGTAACCGGACTGGCGACGCTTCAGATCGGTGTTGATCTGCTCCTCGGAAATGGGAAGGCCGGCCGGCACCCCGGTCACAATGGCCGTGAGCTCGGGGCCGTGGCTCTCCCCCGCAGTGATGTATTCCATGCTGGTTGCTTTCTGTCGTGGATAGAACAGGCCTATTGTAGCGCAGCCGCATTTCAATTCCGGGGCGTGTTCGCCCAAGGTGACATCGTGTCGCCCCCGATGGCGCCGTCAGGTTGGCTCGAAAGCTTGCTTCCACGCAACACGCCGCCTCGAAGCCTCACCCGAGGCCGCTCCGGTCCGCGACAGCAACCGCGACTCTAGAGGCTGAATCCCGCCGCCTTCGCCATAAGATCGAACAGGGCGTCATCGGAAAGGTCCAGCTTGGGCTCCTCGGTAATATCGCGCAGGATATGCACGGTTACCACGGCCTGGCCCACCAGCATGCCGGCCCCGTCGAAAGTACGGCATCCCGCCGCCCGGGCTGCGGCCACCAAGGCCGTCTCACCGTGGCCGTAGACCACGTCGAACACCGTCTGGCGCGCCGACAGCAACGCCGTGTCAAAGGGAGCGCCATCGCCCTCGTTCATGCCCAAAGGCGTGGCGTCCAGGATAATATCGGCCGCCGCAATGGCCTGACGCGAGGTGTCATAGCTGCCGTACTTGAACTCCACCTGGCGGTACACGTCGGCGAAACTCAAGTGATGCTCTTGGAACGCCGGCATATCCACCGTGCGTCCCACCAAAGCCCCCAGCTCGTCCACGTAGGTGCGCAGCACATCATGGGCCCGCGGCACCGCGCGCCCCACCAGCAGCACCTCGGCCGGCCCCGCCTGGGCCACGGCATGGAGAATGGACAGCGACGTGGGGCCGGTGCCGCACACCACCACCTTCTTGCCGCGGAAGGTAACACCTTCGCGTTCCAGGTAGGCCACGCAGCCCTGGCCGTCAGTGTTGTAGGCAATAAGCGTGCCGTCCTTGTTCACCAGCACGTTGGCCCCATGGGCCAACTGCGCCGAGGCCGCCTGCACATCGGCAGCGGCGAAGGCCTGGGGCTTGTAGGGCGTCGTGATGTTGATGGACAGGAAATCCCGCTCCTTCAGGAAGGCCTCGGCCTGGGCAACCTCGGGAAGATCCATGAACCCGTAGTGCCACGGCAGCCCCACCGACTCGAACACCGCGTTGTACATGACCGGCGATTTCGAATGGGCGATAGGATGCCCGAGGATATACAGGTTCTTGGTCATAGCGTTCTCCTTGATCAGCGCGCTGGGCAGTTACTCTTCCTGGGCCGGTGCGGGTTGCGCCCTTACCACCGCGCCCGCCGCCCGTCCGGGAATCACCTCAGGGCCGGGCACGCCAGCGTCCGCCGTGACATTCACCGCCGGCTCCGGCTTGCGATCGCCCAGAATGGCGGATTCCAGCACCCGCAGCGCCTTCGTGTGCTTCAGGTCCTGCTTCACCAAAGGCTGCAGCATATAGGCGGGAAGGCCGGCACAGTGGGCGCCCAGCACGTCGGTGGTCAGCTGGTCGCCGATGACCACGGTGTCGCTGCGCCGTGCCCCCAGCTTGCGCATGCCGGCGAAGAAGGCCGGCGGCAGCGGCTTCATGGCCTTGGCCACCAGAGGCAACTCCATCTGAGCGGCAAAGTCGTGGGCATCGGCATGCCAGTTGTTAGACACCAGGCAGAACTGGACACCGGCCGTACGGGCGCGTCCCAGCCACATTCCTACATCGCGGGGCACCGCATGGGTGTCGCGGGCACGGATGGTGTTGTCGATATCGAGCAGCACATGGGTATACCCCGGCGCCAGCAAATCACGATCGATGTCGATATCGGTTATGCGCGAGAAATAGCGCTCGGGACTCCACAGGGCCATAGCATCACCGGAACGCGCCTAGGCGGCGTCAGATTCCTGACCCCCGTCGGAATGCTCGGCAATGGCCTGCTCGTGCTCTTCCAGGGTTTTGCTGAAGAAGCTTTCCACCGTGCCGTCGTCGGCCACATGGAAGTAGAAGAACATGTCCTTCGTCTTCATCGGATCGCACACCGCCTGCAGAGAGTTGAGGCTCGGCGAGCAGATGGGCGTGGGCGGCAGACCCTCGTGGGTATAGGTGCTGTAAGGCGTGTCGGCGTGCACTTCATCAGCGGTAGGCTCGCGTCCCACCTCGTAGGCCGTGGTGGCGTCCGATTCCAGGAACGGTCGGTCGGAAGCCAGACGGTTGTAGAACACGCCGGCCACGTGAGCGCGCACCTCGTCGTCATCGTTGGATTCCTTCTCCACAATGGAGGCCAAGGTGACGGCTTGGTACAAGTTGAGCCCCTTGCTTTCCGGATACTCGAAGGACAGGCCCTTCGTTTCCTCGCCAAACTGAGAGAGCATCATGCGCACCACCGCTGCCGCATCATCGGCCGCGGTGATCGTATAGGTTTTGGGGAACAGGAAGCCCTCGAGGGAGTTCGTGCCCGCGGTTTCCAGGAACGGGTACTCCTTGGCATAGACGCTGGCATCGGCTGAAGCCTCGTTGAAGGCATCCTCGGTAATGCGGCCGCCCGTGGCCTCGGCCACCGCCTTGGCCGTCTCGGCCCGCGTAAGGCCCTCGGGCAAGGTGAGGCTATCGCCCGTGGCAGCGGGGCCGGCCATAATGAGGCGCACAATTTCCTCGACGGACTGGCCGCCCTGGAACGTATAGGTACCGGGAATAAGCGACGAAGCCGCCTCGAGACGGGTTACCTCGTTGGTGAAGTCCTGAGCCCAGGCGATCAGATGGTTCTCGACCAGGGCGTCGCCGATGGCCTGGGCGCTCTCGCCCTCCTCGATGGTCACGTGCACCGTCTGACCCGCCTCCAAAAGCTGCGGCTGCTCAGCCGTGCAGCCGCGCACCACGAAGAACACCACGGCCGCCACAATGACAAGAGCCACGACCCCCAGGAAAATAAAGGGCTTGATATCGCGCTTCGGCACGATGGCGCTAGTGTCGTAGGTGCGGAACTCCTTATCGCCTCGAGCGTGAGCCGCGCGAGCCGCTCGCGTGGGGCGCGAAGAGTAGGTGACGTTCTTGTTATGAAGAGCCAAGAGAGGGCCTTTCTCGCAAAGCACCGGCACCGCCGGCGGGCAAGCCGCGGCCCCTCACGCCAAGGCGCCCTTACGAGCGGGCGCGCTCATCGAGCCACGACTGCAGAAACAGACTTGCGGCTATCATATCAACCTTGCCGCGCATCGACCTTTCGTCATGGCCCTTTTCACGCAAAATGCGTTTGGCCTCGGCGGAACTTAAGCGCTCATCGGCGAAAACGTGCGGCAGATCGCACGCGGCGCTGATGGTCGCGGCATTCTGGCGAATGCGCGCCGCCTGGGGGCCTTCCTCCCCCGCCAGCGTGCGGGGCAGGCCGCATACCAAAAGCTCCGGCTCCCAGTCTTCCAGCACGCGCTTGAACGACTTGGCGTTCGCCAGCACCTCGGCCGCCGGCAGCACGCACACGGGGCTCGCCACCCGCTCGCCCGGGTCGCTGACGGCCACGCCCACGCGCACCTCTCCGATATCGAGCGCCATAACCCGCATGGCCTAGCGCACCTCCAGCATCTTGGCGCGCAGCTCGGCCTCCATGCGGCGCATCTCCGTCTCGGCCTCGGCGCGCTTGGCGCGGCCCTCGGCCTGGATTTTCATGACCTCGTCGAAGGTCTGGATGAGGTTCTCGTTGGTGACGCGCAGGGTTTCGATGTCCACAATGCCGCGCTCGGACTCGCGCGCCACGTCCACCGTGGACTGCTTCAACTTCTCGGCGTTCTTGCGCAAAAGCTCGTTGGTCATATCGGTGACGGCACTTTGGGCGCGCAGAGCCGCCTCGTTGTTAGCGAGCCCTAAGGCCAGCACCATCTGGCTCTTCCACAGCGGAATGGTGTTCACGAGCGTGGTCTGGATTTTCTCGATCATGAGCATCTCGTTGTTCTGCACCAGGCGAATCTGCGGCGCCATCTGCATGGCCACCGTGCGCGAGAGGTCGAGGTCGGAGAGCTTCTTCTCGAAGCGGTTGCAAGCGGCAGCCAGCTTCTGCACCGCCTCGGCGTCCTCGGTGGACCCAGAGGCCTGGGCCTTCGCCGACAGCTCGGCCAGATCGCCCTCGCGCACCTGGGCCAGGCGCTGGCGGCCGGCCAACAGGTACATGGTCAGCTCCTTGAAGTAGGTGAGGTTCAGCTCGTAGAGCTGATCGAGCATGGCCGCGTCCTTCATGAGCGTCACCTGATGACCCTCCAGGGCCTTGGCAATTTTGTCCACGTTGGCCTCGGCGGCATCATAGCGGGCCTTCAGGGCCACAATCTTGTTGGCCTGGCGCTTGAACAGGCCGAAGAAACCCTTCTCCTCATCGTCGGTATCAAAGCTCTTCAGCTCAGTGACCACGTTCGCAATAAGGTCGCCGGCCTCGCCCAAATCCTGGGTGCGCACCTTCTCCAGGGCCGTCTCGGAAAACGACGCCATCTTCTTCTGGGCGCCCGAGCCGAAGGTGAGCACCTGCTGGGAGTTCGCGATGTCGATCTGCTGGGCGAAGGCCTCCACCTGGGCCAGCTCTTCGGCCGAGAGCGAGTCGGCCAGCGACGGGGCGGCCGGCTCGGGAGCTTCGGTTTCAATGATGGCGGCCTCAGTCACCTCTTCCACCGGCTCCAGGGTGAGCTTCGGCGTAGGGATGTTGTCGAGGTTTTTCAGTTCGTCGTTCATGGGGAATCCTTTCGGGAAGAGGGGTGGGGAAAGCGATTACGTGAGCCGCCTAGGGTTTCGCGTCAAAGGGGCCGTCAGTCAGCCCCTCCTGGGCCAGCAGGGCGTGAAGCACCGAGATATCGGCGGACACGTCCATGTTGAGCTCTTGGAAGGTGTCGTCGAGCAACTTCTCGAAGGCGCTGTTGAGCACGTCGAGGGTATGCTCAATCTCACGGCGCGACGAGGCGATGTTCTCGCCTTGGACCGGCTGCTCCTCCAGGGCGTCATAGGCCTCAAGCAGCTTGAGCGTCGTGGGCAGGTAGTAGTCGTTCAGGCGGTCGAGCCCGGCGATGACCTTCGGCTCCTCTTCGGCGCGAGCCAGAATGCGCGCCGTCACTTCTTCGAGGGCCGTCACCTTCTGGCTGACTGCAGCGTCGTCAATGCGGGCGTTGAGCGCGGCCATCTGCTGCAGCGCGCTCTGGCCGCGATCGATGAAGGCGCGCTCGACGGGAGTCAGGCGGTCAGTGCGTGCCTGCTGGACGGCCTGAGCTGCCGCCTGGGCCGCTTCTTCGGCAGCGCGTGCCTCCGCGGCGGCCTGCTGGTCGGCCAACGTCTGACGCTGCGCCTGCTGGAACTGCAAGTACTGGTGATAGGCGTTGTCGGTGACCATAAGCGTTTGGTTGTTGTCGTCCAGACGCCCCTCGGGCAGATAACCGTTCTTGATGAGGCGGCGCACCGTCGCAAGCGTCGCCTTGGGCGAAAGCTGCAGGCGTTGGGCCAGTTCGTCGATGTTGCACACCTCGCGATTGCCCATAATGCGCTTAAGAGCCTTGAGGCGCGATGCCTTGCGCAAGCAGCTGATGCCGAGGCCGAGCACCGTTACCGCCCCGGCCGTCAACAGCCCGAAGATTACCGCCGTGGCAACGCCTGCAGGCGCGGCCACCGCTCCCATGATGAGTCCGGTGATGGCGGCCCCGCCGAAAACAACCGTGCCCGCGCCACCGGCGGCGGTCATAAGTGCGCCGGAAGCGGTGAGGCCCCAGGACGAGCGGAAGCGTTTCTTGGCCTGAGCGAGCGGCTGCCCCACGGGTGCGTAAGCCGCCTGATAGGCCGGAGAGGCCGCTGGCGAACCGACTGCTGGCGCCGCACCCGGCGCGCCCGACTGCGGTCGATAGGCGGTGGGAGCGCCTGACGCGCCCCCTTGCGACCGATAGGCCGCCGAAGCCTGCGCCGCCTTACGCGCCTCCTTCCGAGCCTTCTTCTGTGCTTTCTTCTGAGCCTTGCGCTTCGCCTCCAATTCCTGGTAGGCCTTAAGGTTCTTCTCGGGCGACTGACCCAGGGCCTGGGCCGCCCCATCGGCAGCCTTGTTCACCAACTGGGCAAACTGCGAGAACGCCTTGTCCACTGACTGACACATTTTCTGGAAGTCCTGCGCCGACATGCCGGGAACCGGGCTTTCGGAACTCGTACGCGGCCCGGCATTCCAGCTGGCGCCGCTCCAGGAAGAACCCTCGGATGCAGTGCGCGAGGCCGCCCCGTTACGCGCTGCATCCACCGACGCGAACTCGTCCGGCGTCTCGTATACGCTCTCCGGCCCGGGCGTCTGCGGCTGCGCCGCCGACTGCGGTCTTCCCCACCCGTCGACAGGCCGCTGAGGGCCAGACGAAGAAGGGTACGGGGAATTCATGCGCGCTCCTAACCACCGACAGCCATAGGCTGCACCGTTAAACTTCCGCCATCTTACCACGCAGCCTCGACGCCCCTCCAAAGCTCCCCGTGCTTCCACGCAATGCGCACCCACGGAAATTGTGCAGCAAGCTGCTGCACAAATGAAAAGCGGGCGAGGTCTCCCCCGCCCGCTGGCTTGGTTGCCTGTCGCGCCCGCGCGCCGTTACAGGATCATGTTGCGGGCGATTTCCAGGGCGTCGTCGATGCCCTCGGCGTTCTTGCCGCCGGCCTGGGCCATGGTGGGCTTGCCGCCGCCACCGCCCTGGATGGCCGGGCCCATGGCCTTGATAAGGGCGCCGGCGTCGAAGCCCTTGGCCACGGCCTCGTCAGTACCGGCCGCCATGAGCACGGGCTTGCCGTCGTTCACACCGGCCACCACCAAGGCGCCGGGCTCGCTCATGCGGCTGCGAATAACGTCCCACATGTTGCGCATCTGGCCGCCGTCGCGCACCTCGGTGCGGGCGATGATAACCGGGTAGCCGGCCGGGGCGTCCTGCACCTGGGACAACAGCTCGGTGAACATGTCGTCGCTGACCATGGTCTTTGCGCGCTTGGCCTTCTGCTGCATGTCCTTCATGGTCTTGGCATTGGCCGCTGTGCGCTCGGACACGTCGAACATGGGCACGCGCAGAATGGCCGCCGTTTCCTTCAGCTCGGCCTCCACCTTGTCCAGATAGGCCAGGGCGCCGTAGCTGGTAACGGCCTCGATGCGGCGCACGTTGGCGCCTACCGACGTCTCCGTGGTGATCTTCATGAGGCCGATCTCGGCCGTGTTCTTCACGTGGCAGCCGCCGCACAGCTCACGGGAGAAGTCGCCAGCCTCCACCACGCGCACTACGTCGCCGTACTTCTCGCCGAAGAGCCCCGTCACGCCCGCGGCGCGTGCCTCTTCCAGCGAGGTCTCATAGATAGTAGTGGGCGTAGCGCTCATGATGTGCATGTTGGCCTCGCGCTCCACCTCGGCAATTTGCTCCGGCGTCATAGCCTCGAAGTGGGTAAAGTCGAAGCGCAGGCGGTCGGGACCCACGTAGGAGCCGGCCTGTTTCACGTGGTCGCCCAGCACCTTGCGCAGAGCGGCATGCAGGATATGGGTGCCCGTGTGGTTGCGTTCGATGGCGGCGCGGCGGTTGGCGTCCACCTTGGCCACGACGGTATCGCCCACGGCAACGGTGCCCTCATCGGAGCGCACCGCATGGACGAACAGGCCCTTCTCGGGAGCCGTAGTGTCAAGCACGTAGACGTGGTCGTCGCCGTTCTCGATGACGCCGGTATCGCCTACCTCGCCGCCCATTTCGGCGTAGAAGGGGGTGGCGGCCAGCAGCAGCTCGCCGGTCTGGCCAGCCTCCAGGCGCTCGACGCGCTCGCCCTCGCGCAGGATGGCGATGACCTTCGTCTCGGCGGCCGTGGCGGCATAGCCCGTGAACTCCGTAGGTCCGAACTCCTTCAGCAGGTCGGCGTAGATGCCGCCGTAGGTAGACCACGCGGCCTCGGCGTCCTTGGCGCCGGCGGCACGGGCGCGCTCGCGCTGGGCCTCCATGGCGGCCTCGAAGCCCTCCATGTCCACGGCAATGCCGCGGCCCTCGGCGATCTCCTGGGTCACTTCCACGGGGAAACCGTAGGTGTCATGCAGCGTGAAGGCTTCCTCGCCGGCGAGCGTCGTGCCCTCCAGCTTGCCCAGGGCATCTTCCAGATAGGCCTGCCCCTGGCGCAGGGTGGCGCCGAAGCGCTCCTCCTCGGCCATGATGAGCTTGCGCTCCAGCTCGCGGTTCTCCACGATCTCCGGATACACATCGCCCATAAGACGCACGATCTCGTCCACGTACTCGTTGAGGAAGTGACCCTCGATGCCGATGAGATGGGCCTTCATGATGGCGCGGCGCAGCAGGCGGCGCAGCACGTAGCCGCGGCCCTCGTTGGAGGGCAGGATGCCGTCGGCAATCATGAACGTGACGGCGCGGGAGTGGTCGGCGATGATGCGCAGTGACAGATCGATCTCCGCATTCTCGCCATAGGTGACGCCGGCCAGACGCTCGCCCACCGCTACCAGGCTGCGCAGCACGTCGGTCTCGTAGTTGGACTGCACGCCCTGCATGATGGCGGCCATACGCTCCAGGCCCATGCCCGTGTCGATGTTCTTCGTGGGCAGCTCGGCCAAGGTGCCGTCCTCCTGGCCGTCGTACTGGGTGAACACGCAGTTCCAGTACTCCAGGAAGCGATCGCAGTCGCAGCCCGGCGCGCAGTCGGGGCTGCCGCAGCCGAACTCGGGACCCTGGTCGAAGTAGATCTCCGAGCAGGGACCGCAGGGGCCGGTGGGGCCGGCACGCCAGAAGTTGTCGTCCTCGCCCAGGCGCGAGATGTGGTCGTCGGGCACGCCCAGGTTCTTCCAAATCTCAATGGTCTCGTCGTCGTCCTCGAACACCGTGAAGTACAAACGCTCCGGCGGCAGCTCCAGCACGTTGACGGAGAAGTCGTAGGCCCAGGCGCACATCTGCTCCTTGAAGTAGGCGCCGAAGGAGAAGTTGCCCAGCATCTCGAAGAAGCTGAGGTGACGGCCCGTGGTGCCAATGATGTCGATGTCGTTGGTACGCACGCACTTCTGCACCGTGGTGGTGCCGATGTAGGGAGCCTCCAGTTCCTTCTGATGCAGGAAGTAGGGCTTGAACTGCACCATGCCGGCGCTGGTCAGCAGAAGGGAGGGGTCATCGGGGATGAGCGAGGACGAGGGCATGCGCTTGCAGCCCTTCTCCTCGAAGTAAGCGAGGTACTTCTCGCGGATCTCAGCAGTGGTCATATAGCGCATAGGTGCCTGCCCGTCCTTTATCGGTCGTAGAATATTCGTCGGAAATTATAGTACAAATACGGGAAACACAGCGTCCTGCCCTCGAAATACGCAGGGGCGGCTTGGCAACCGCCCCTGAAAGGTTAGCGCTGGTTCTTTCCGCCCTTGCCGTGCGGGGACTCCGGCGGCCGCGGCGTCACCTTGCCGTGATGCTGCGGCCGCATATGGGGAAGCCGCTGGAAAAAGGCCGTGTCCTCGAGGCGGACAGCCTTCATGGAGCCCGTGGAGCCGGGGCTCGTGGCGTCGGCAGCGGGGTTGACCACCTCGTTGTCCGAGGGGACGCCCTTGAAGAACACGCCGTCCTCGGCCACCAAGTGACGCCCCGTCCGCTTCTCGAAGTAGTATACGAACACGGACTTGGCCACGGCCACCAGGGGGATGGAGGCGAGCATGCCCACAAGCGATCCCATAAGGCCGCTCATGGCACCGCCCAGAGCCGAGCCCACCATCAAGGCCATGAGCATGAGAGCCGGATGGATGTCCACGGAGTTCTGCATGATCTTCGGCGACACGAAGGTGTACACCAGCTGCTGGATGACAATGGTGGCCAGCAGCGCGATGAGGGCCACCAACGGGCTGACAAAGATAGCCGCAATGGCAGCCAGCGCACCGCCGAGCCAGGGGCCGATGATGGGAATGATGTTCAGCACGCCAGTGATAAGGCCCAGCACCGCGGCGTTGGGAACGCCGGCTA
Organism: uncultured Adlercreutzia sp.; assembly: GCA_910585575.1. Lineage (GTDB taxonomy): Bacteria > Actinomycetota > Coriobacteriia > Coriobacteriales > Eggerthellaceae > Adlercreutzia. Next base: position 18,440 of record CAJUFS010000010.1, read on the forward strand.
CCTGAAAGACGATGCCGCAGCCCACGCCGATAACAGCGCACTGGAGCAGCGTGCCCTTGATGTAGCCGCCCATGACGCGGGTGAAGGTGGCATGGAAGAACTCGGCGTCCTCCTGGTGCTTCGGGCCGATGAGACGACGGGTCTCGCGCCCGATGGCCGGCAGCTCCATGAGAATCCAGAAGGCAATGACCAGGCCGAATCCGAAGGCCATAAGGCCGTTAGCCAGCGTGGTGCTGAAGGCCATGATGCCGTTGGCACTGCCCTGGGCGATGGAAGAGGCCCAGGCCGCCGCCGACTTCTGCACCTCAGCGATGACGCTTTTCACCGTGTCGTCCTCGAATACCGGCGCATAGCGGGTGTACATGTCGTTGCCCCAAGCAATGACGGCATCCACGTAATGGGGCATGTTCGACAGCAAGTCATTGAACTGAGCATTCAAGCCGAACATTGGGGAGAAGAGCAGGAACCCCACCAGGGCAATGACCAGGGCCATGACAATATAGGCAATAGTGGTGCCCACGGCGCGATTCACATGGTGCTTTTCCAGGCCGTTCACAATACCGCGCAGGCAGAACACGATGATGATGGTCCAAATGAGGATGGCCACCGGCACCGATAGGATGTTCATGAGGTAGACGACCACGCCCAGCAACAGAATGCCGGCAATAACCGACCAAAGATCGAGGAAGCGCACGCGCGCCTTGGCCTCCTTCAGGCCCCAGGGAAGGGCGCGATGGGCGGGTTCAGCCGTAGATGCTTGATGGGATGCGGTCTCGAGGCTCATGAAATCACCTGGTTCATGCTTTTTGCGTACACGGCGCCGCGATTACTGAACGGTGTAAGGGCTGTCGCCCGTCGGCTTTACGGGAGCCGGCTTCGCCTGGGCAGCCGCCGCGTTCGGTGAAATGGCGGGGTCGACCGCGGACTCGTCGGTATCGCCATCGGTGGCCGTTACCGCCGCGTTCGTGATGGTGGCAGCCGTGCCGTCCAGCTGGTCCTCGAAGCTCTGGGCCTTGGCCTGGCGCGCCTTGCCCTCGGCCTTGCGCTCGGCCATGCGGGCCTTCTGCTCGGATACGAGCGCGCTGGCGGCGCTCCCTACGGCGCTGACCGCATCGGCCACGGTGGCCTGACGCGGAGCCGGCTCGCCCTCGTGGGCGGCAGCATCGGCTGCCGCGCCCAGGGTTACGGACTCGTCCGAAGCGTAGCGGGGCTTGAATCGATTGCGCAGGCGCCCCGTCAGCGTGTTGACGAGATCGATGGGGGCACTCGTGACGGTATCCACCGAGCCGGCCACCTTCGACACCGAATCGGTGATCTGGGTGACATCCTCGAGGATTTGATCGACGCGCATCAGCTCGAGGTTGGCCGCATCAACGGTAAGCGACAGGCGCTCGAGCAGGGGGTCGACACGATCAACGGCCGGCTTCACGCCGGTCATGGACTCATTCACCTTGGCCACCAGGGGCTGCACCTCTTCGGTGAGCAGCGTGTTCACGTTGCCTACCAGCGGATCAACCTGAGCCGTGATCTTTTCGACGTTTTGCAGGGTGGGGACGAGCTCTTTGTGCGCGTCATCGATGGTGGAGCGCGTCGAGCGAATGGTGAGGGCCAACTCGACCACAAACCATACAAGCACAGCGCCAACCAGCACATACACAATAGGCAATGCCACATTGACCACAGCGGCGAAATCCATGATGAGCCTCCTTATATTTACGAAGACTTGACTATACTATTACCTTGCTCATTCTAATAAGTCACCCAGGGATTCCACAGAGCGCCACCACAAGGTAGCCGTTTCGTAAACGGCCGTAGACAAGGTGTCAAGCAAGGAGAGCGCACCTTGGTTTTCGCGCGGCTCGCTCTGCCCCCACCGAAGCGCGCACCGTGCCCAAACGCTAGCCCTGAGGCCGGCGGTCGCGGGCGGCGGCGTCGGTGCGATAAGCCTCCCAGCCTCGTTCGCTGGGCTGGTAGAAGCAACCGCGCTCCAGGCCGTCGGGCAGATACTGCTGATCAACCCAACCGCCGGGATAGTTGTGGGGATAGCGATAGGTGCCGTAGTTCTCGGAACCGGGACGGTGCCGGTCGCGCAAATAATCGGGCACCTTGCGGGCTGGCCCGTTGCGCACCTCGCGCAGGGCAGCGTCGATGGCCGCCTCGGCAGCATTCGACTTGGGGGCCAGGGCCAAGTAGATGGCTGCCTGGGCCAGGTTGATGCGACACTCCGGGTACCCGATAACCTCGGCGGCGCGGAAGGCCGCTTCGGCCACCAGAAGCGCCTGGGGGTCGGCGTTGCCGATATCCTCCGAGGCGGCAATGTACATGCGTCGGGCGATGAACTTCGGGTCCTCTCCCCCGTCAATCATGCGGGCAAGCCAATACACGGCCGCATCGGGATCGCTGCCGCGCATGGACTTGATGAACGCGGAGATGATGTCGTAGTGCATGTCCTTGTTCTTGTCGTAGGGCAGCGCGCGATGCGGCGTGGCGGTGCGCACCATAGCCTCGGTAATGGCCGCCGGCGCCTCGGCCGTTCCCGGGGCCACCAAAGCCGCCGCCAGCTCCAGGGTGGTAAGCGCCCCGCGACCATCGCCCCCAGCTAAGGTGACGATGGCGTCAAGGGCTGCATCCTCTACTACGTACTGCCTCGCCAGACCGCGCTCATCGGCCACGGCACGGCGCACCAGCTGGGCAATTTCCTCGTCGGAAAGCGAATGCAGCTCCACCACGCGCGACCGCGAAATAAGAGCCGAGTTCACCTCGAAGAAGGGGTTTTCCGTAGTAGCGCCCACCAGCACCACCAGACGGTCCTCCACCGCATGGAGCAGCGCATCTTGCTGGGAGCGATTGAAACGGTGGATCTCGTCCACGAACAAGATGGTACGCAGCCCACCCATGACAAGCCGCTTTTCGGCCGCGTCAATTTCACGGCGCAAGTCGGACACGGTGCCCCCAATAGCAGACACCTCCACAAAAGTGGCTTTTGTGGACTCGGCAATGACATGGGCCAGCGACGTTTTGCCCGTGCCTGCTGGCCCGAACAAGATAACCGAGCTAAGCGCGTCGTTCTCGATAGCCGCACGCATCCAGCTTCCCTCGCCCACGGCCTCGGCTTGGCCCACCACCTCGTCGAGCGTACGCGGCCGCATACGCACCGCCAAAGGCGCCACCGTGAGCTTCTGATCATTCTCCATTGCAGTAAACAAAGTATCCATAGCGAACATGGTAGCACATTTGTTCGAATAGCAACATCTCGCTGCAAAAAAGAAGCGGCCCAGCCGGAGGGGGCCGGCTGGGCCAGAAGGAGGGGGATTGCGACTCTCTCAGGAGTCGCTTTCTGCTTTAAAAGAGACAAAGCAGGCAAGTGATCGGAGGGGTTGTCTCACTTGCTGACGTCAGTATAACAAGCACCCTTGAATTCCCTATGACGGAGCCGTGGTGAACTTGTGGATTTGATTACTCATCGTTAAGTTTTTCGTCACCTTTTCTGGGGTTTTGCGCCCCAAAGTCTTCGTCGGCCCCCACCGAGCGTGCGCCGAGCCAAGCCACCGCGCGCCCACCGTCCTCTCTAGGCGTTCTGGCGCTCGAACAGAATGTTGTTCGTCTCCAGCCAGCTTTCCACCGTGCCTGTGTCGAACCCGTCGTCGGGGTTCACCACCAACGCGTACATCTCCTCTTCCTGAAGCACCGCGTCGAGCGCGTCGGTCAGCTGGATCTCGCCGCCCACACCGGGCTCGACATCGGCCAGAAGCTCCATCACGCGCGGCGAGAGCAGGTAGCGCCCGAACACGGCCAAATTGGACGGCGCGTCCTCAAGGGCCGGCTTCTCCACCAGCGAGTCCACCTTCCACACGTTGTCGGCCACCGGGGCACCGGCAATGACGCCGAAACGGCTTACCTGATCGTCGGGCACCGGCATCACGGCAATGACACTGGCACCATTATGGGCATCGGACACCTCCTTCATAGCCGGCAGCATGTCGTTGCCCGGCACCAGCACATCGCCCAGCAGCACATAGAAGGGCTCGTCGGCCGTTTGCTCGGCGGCGCAGCGGACGGCATGGCCCAGGCCCAGCGCCTCCTCCTGATACACGTAGCCCACATTCAGGTTGCCCACGTACTCGACGGCATCGGCATAGGCGTCCTTACCGCGCTCGCGTAAAAGCGCCACCAGCTCGGGGTTCGGCGTAAAATGATCTTCAATGGCCTGCTTCTCGCGGCTGTTGATGATGATCACCTCATCGGCGCCCGAGGCCAAGCCCTCCTCGACCACGTACTGAATAGCGGGGCGATCCACCACCAGCAGCATCTCCTTCGGCTGAGCCTTCGTGGCCGGCAGGAAGCGGGTACCCAGGCCCGCAGCGGGAATCAGTGCCTTCATCGAGCGCCTTTCTCTCCGTAATTCGCATACGCCCCGATATTACAGGATATGGCCTATACTGGCACCTATGGAAAACGGCAACGCGCAAAATATCGATCCCATTCCCTCGGAGTCGTTCTTCGAATTCACGGCGCCTGCCGAGGGTAAACCGGCTACGGCGCACTTCCTGGCATTCAATACGGTGATCGAGCTCCAGGCCTATGGAAACGCAGCCGAGGCCCAAGCGGCCTTCGAGGAGGCCCGCAGCGCCTGTCGCACCTATGAGCGCCTGTTCAGCCGCACCCTCCCCCACTCCGATATCTCCCGCATCAACAACGCCGGCGGCCGCCCCGTGGCCATCGACGAGCGCACCTTCGACTTGCTGCAGAAAGCCGTCGGCTACTGCGCTGCCAGCGAGGGCACCTTCGACATTACCGTAGGACCACTCGTGCGCCTGTGGGATTTCCATCGCGGGCGCAAGGCCGACCCCTCCATGCTTGCCTACGCTGCCAAGCACGTTCATTGGCAAAACCTGAAGCTGTGGAAGGAAGACGCCGCGGTAGCGGCGCCCGACAGCGAACGGCTCGGGTGCGACGCCAATGCGGCCGAGCGGCAAGCAGGCGGCGAACCTTTGCCGCCGCCAACCTTCTGGGCCCAACTGGCCGACCCCCAGGCAGCGGTGGATGTCGGAGGCATTGCAAAGGGTTGGATTGCCGACGCGCTTATGGAGGGCCTGCAGCGTCACGGGCTCGCAGGCATCATCGTGAACCTGGGCGGCAACGTACTCGTATCGGGCACGAAGCCCGATGGGTCGTCCTGGCGCGTGGGCGTGCGCGACCCCCGCAACCCTGCCGAGCTTCTGGGTGCGGTACCGCTCGTCCGCGGCTCCGCCGTCACCAGCGGCGTCTACGAGCGCTGCTTCACCGACAGCGAAGGACGTTTCTACCACCATATCCTCTCGCCCCTCACGGGCCAGCCCGTGGATACCGACGTCGCCGGCGTCACCGTCGTATGCGAAAAATCCATCGATGCCGAGGGTTTCTCCACCACCCTTCTTGCCCTGGGCACCGAACGAGGCCGCGCCCTGGTAGAGCGCCACCCCGAAATCGCCCAGGCCTTCTTCGTCGACGCCGAGGGCACCATCACCCCGGCGCGGGTCTAACCACTTAAGGCCTTCCGAAATTTCTCGGTACTTCGCGAGAAAAACCATTGTCGCGCAGAGGGCCAATACGCAAGAAGCGTTACAATTATCGTTACTTCAATGAACTATTCTCTGCGTCTCTCGAGGAGCCATGACCGCCGCCGCAACAGACAACACTACGCCCTTTTCGCTTGACTCCACGTACTTCGTGGCCTTCGAGATGGCCCACGAGGCCTTGCGGCGCGGCCTTGCAGCGGCAAGTCGTCTCAACGCCACCCAGTACCGGGTGCTGACAAAGCTTCTCCAAGCCACCAAGCCTTTGCGCCAGAGCGATCTGGGGGCGGTGCTGAATATGAAAGCGAACGTCATCACTCAGGCCGTTGACACTCTCGAGCGTGAAGGGCTCGCCACCCGAACGACAGGCGACACCGATGGTCGTACCCGCTATGTCCAAGTCACCGAAGCCGGCAGAAACCATGTAGCTGCCGCGAACGTTTCCCTTGTGGAAAGCTTGTACGCGAACTTCCCCACCGAGAATCCCACCTATCGCACCATCCTCGAGGCCGCTGTGGCAGCTGGCGCCGAAATAGAGCCGCCCCTGGATACGGCCCGGGCCCAGAAGTTTCCCGCCTCGCGGGCCCTGGTGTCGGTTGAGCTTATCCGCCAGGAAACCGAGCGCGTACTGAAGGAGGCCACCGGTGCCTCGTTCAACGAGTGCCGTATCGTGCAACGCCTGGCCGAAACCGATCGCCCCGAGCGCGTGGGCGCCTTGGCCGAAGCCCTTATGATGTCGCCCGTCAACGCCGCGCGCGCTACGGAGCGCTTAGTGCAGCGCGGTTGGGCCCAGCGCCTGAAGTCGCCCCACGACAAGAAGGCCGTCTATGTGGCCCTTACCGACGAGGGCGTCTACGAGGCCCAGGTCATCGGCACCACCGTGAACGAGCTGGCCCAAAACAAACTCTGGGCAAACCTCACGCCTGACCAGCGCCAGGCCATAGAAAAGGTCGGCCACGTCGTCGTAGCCGACCTCAACGCCCGCAAGCAGGCCAAAGAACAAGCAGACCTGGCCGCCCTTATCCCGGCGCCCGCCACCGCGGACAAGTTGAATTAAACCGCCGGCGCAGTTTCGCAAGCCACCGGTACCGTGCCCTTCCCCAGTTTCCCCAGGTAAGCCTGCGCGCCGAACAGCATCACCAGGTTCACCGCCAGATCAGCCGCAAACCAAGCACCCAGCACGGGCAAGTCGATGGCCGCGGTGTTCAGGGCCCCGAAGGTGCCCACGGTCAGCACCATGACCACGGCACCGCACAAAGCCACGGCCGCCACCAGCGAGGCCGTCAGGCTGCGCCCAGCGCGGGCGCGAGCCACGCAGGCGCACACCACCAGCGAGGCAGCGCCCAGAAGCGTGCCCAGAAACGCCGCGAAACCCACCACGCCCAGCACGATGACCGGCAGCCCCGGCAGCTTCGAGCTCATGGAACCCACCTGCACCGCCGACAGAATGCCGAGCACCACGATGACCAGGCACACCAGCGCCACAAGCGCCGTGGCCCAGCCCCAAAGAAACGCCGTGCCCGCACGCCCCGTGCCTTCGCGACCCTGGGCGTACAGCGCGCCATAGAGCACCGGACCCGCCGTGGACACCACCAGCGCCAGCCCTGCGGCAAACAGAAACGCCACGAAGGCCGAGCCCGTGAGGATCGAGCAGATCACATCGAGAATAGCCACTCCCGACGCCGAGATGTAGTCGAAGGCCAGGATGCCCGTGGCCCCGGCCACCGTCAGGCCGATACGACCCAGAAGCGCTATGACCAGCGCCATGGCGAACAGCGTCAGAAACGGCCGCGCCATACCTTTCATTGCCTTCATCGGGCACCTCCCATCTCGTTTTCCACCGCACTGGTACCGCACAGGTAGCCGCCGCAGAACGCCAGCCCCACGTCGCCCATGAGCGAGCCCAGAATAGGATCGCCAATGTAGCTGTTCTCACCGCAGGCGCCGCCGGCCGTATGCCAGCCGGCGTACAGACCGGGAATAACGCGGCCGTTCGTGCCTACGACCTGCATCTGATCGTTGATGAGCAGGCCGGCCTTGGTGCCGTACAGGTTGCCGCCGATGCGGCAGCCGTAGAACGGCGGCTCGGTGATGGCATGGAGCCACTCAGGCGGCATGGGATACATGAAGTCGTCCTCGCCGCGCTCGCAGGCCTCGTTCCATCGGGCCACAGCCTCGGTGAGCACGCCTTCGGCCAGGCCCAGATCGGCCTCCAGCTCTTCCAAGGTATCGCGGCGCTTCAGTACGTCGGCGTCGATGGCGTCCTGCACGCCGTGATGCCAGTCGCGATAGTGCTCGGGCACCTTCTCAATCTGCTCCAAGTCCGGCGTGATGAGCTTACGGCAGTGCTCTTGGGCAAACCCGGCCAGATGATCCTCGTAGTTGGCGTCGAAGATAATGTAGGAGCGATGGCCTGGCGGGGTCATCTGGATGGTGGCCAAGTCGCCCAAAGCGTAGATGGCATTGGCGCCGTCCTCACCCACGCGGGAATCCATGTAGCGCAGACGGTTGCCGCAGCGGTCGATGGTCAACCACGGCTGGCGGGACAGCTGAGTCATGCCGTCGTAGAGGAAGCGCGCCCAGGTGCCGCCCTCAGCCTGCCAGTCCACGCCGCCATCGAAGGAGGCGGAGGAATTGAAGCCGGACACATCGGCTCCGGCCCCCAGGCCCATGCGGAAGCACTCGCCGGTCTCGCTGGCCGTCAAGTAGCTGGAGGCGCAGCCCATGGCTGCCGTGGGAATGTACTTATCAAGCAGGGCCTTGTTGTTGCAGAAGCCGCCCGCCGTCAAAATGACGGCGTTCTTGGCGTGAATGTAGCGCTCGTCGGTGAAGCCCTCGTTGATGACCACGCCCACCACGCGGCCGTCGTCATCCTGCACCAGGGCCACGGCGGGACTCTGGAACTTGTAGTCCACGCCCTTGCGCTGGCCATAGGCGAACATGGCATCCGTGGCATCCTTCATCTTCAGCACATGATGGTCCAGCGTGGAGTTCTTAGGAGCCACGTACACCGGTACCTCGCCCAAACGCCACTGCACGCCGCAGTCGGCCATCCAGTCCAAGCTCGGGCCGCCCTCCGAGGCAATCTTGTAGATAAGCTTCGGGTCGGCCGCGTAATGGTACTCGTCCATAGCCCAGTCGGTCAGAGCCTGGGCGTCGAAGGGATAGCTGGGGAAGGCGAACTTCTTGCCCTCCTGCATGGACATACCTCCCAGAATGCCGCACATGCCCGCTTCCTGGGCATTGCCGCCGGGAAGCCCCAGGGCTTCGACGCAGATGGTGTTCGCGCCCAGCTCGGCCGCGCGGGCCGCCGCGTTCAGACCGCCGCCGCCGGCACCCACCACGCAGATGTCGCATTCGTAGTCCCACGAAGCCGGCACCGCGCGCGGCGGAATAGGCGACGCGTCGTTGGCCGGGAAGGCCTCGGGGTTGTGGTCGCGGTAAGTGCCGTCCGCGGCACTGGCGTTGGTAGCCGCGCTTTCGGGCACTGTCGGCGCGTTATCTCCCTCGCGCGTCCAATTGCCGTAGCGCTCGTCGGCCCCAAACGCGGACTCGGCACCGAACAGCCCGGCTACAGCCGCCGCCCCGGCGGCAACCGCCGACCCCGTCAGAAAGTCGCGGCGCGACAAACCGGAGGAGATCGTCTTATGCTCTGTCGTCATGGCTCTACGCCTCCTCTCCGGTTGCATCGGCCGCGGTAGCTTCCGCGGCCACGCCCTGCTCGGCTTGGGCCAGGGCATCATCGACTGCCTGCTTCACGCCGGCCGTGGTAATGGTGGCCCCCGAAATGGTATCGATGTCCGACCCCTGGGCCGCCTCGATCATCTGGGCGTACTTGCCATCGCGAATGGCCTCGTAGCCACCACGGCTCTGGCTCTCGCCCTCTTGGGTGGTCTCCAAGCACGAAATGCGGCCGTCATCCACCAGCAGCGTCACCGTGATGAGGCCTTCCATGCCCTTGCCCACGCCGACGTACACACCATCGTGCAGCGATCCCTCGGCTTTAGCTGCCGGATCGGCTGCTGTTTCCACAGCCCACGGATCGTCCGCGTGCAGCGCCAGCTGCTCGGCGCTGGCAGCGTCCTTGGAGCCCGAGCCCTCGAAAGACGCTCCGCAGCCAGACAGGCCCAGCGTCAACGCCGCCGCACTGCAGGCAACCATCGTTAACTTACTCGCATGCATTGCTCCCCCTCCCCTAGGCCTTATCTGCTGGCTCGGCACTCTGCACGGGAGCCGCCCAGCCTTCGGGAACCTGGTAGTCGTGACAAGTGTTGCAGTACATCATGGATTGACCGTGCGCGCTGTGACAGCTACTGCAATCCAGTTGATAGCCCTGGTGGGACTCATGGGGGTTCACACCCTCCTCGCCGCCCCAGTCCTGGGTGGCCGCGACGACCCCTTCGAAGTCATGGCAGTCGGGCGTAGCGCACATCTGCGCATCCGAGCGCACGCCCACCGTGGTCAGCATGCCGTCTTCTCCCACAGAATAGTCGCCACGAACCCAAGCAAGCCCCTCGGTGATCTGCTCGTCGATCTTGGGCTCATGGCAGTCGAGGCACGTAGTGTCGGCCACCTGATGGACATGGGCCATGAGGGCCTCGTCTTGATAGTAGCCCTCCACATAGGGATCCATCGGTTCATGGCAGATGGCATTGCAGAACGAAGGGCTCTCGTGCCACACGAGAAAGCCCGCGCCGGCCACCACCAACACGACGGCTATCACGCCCACCACCATCGGCCACTTTTTGCGCGGTCGCTGCGGCGCCGGCGGCGCACCGTCGCGCCCCGGTACCCCGGGGCCGGCGCTGCCGCTTTCGACATTACCTTCGTCGGCAAGAGCCCCTTGGGGCTCCTTCTCGGATGCCGGCCTTTTCTCATCCCCCATCATGACCCCTCCAATCGTTCCATTCCGATTTTCAGTAATTTCTTCGTGAAAGTTTTTATTTACTTTCATTTATGAAATTTATGGCAGGCATACTAGCAAGATTTTTCCCGTATAACAAGGATTTATTGACGAATAATTTATATATGTCAATTGTTATCGGTTTGGTAATTTGTGAATATTGACTGAAGATGACGATGGGAGTATGGTTTTTGCCAACGAGCAAGGAACGGCCTTGCAAAGCCAGTGGGGGTGGGCCAGCACGGCACCGCGTCCTTTCCTGATCCACCCCCGCTGCGCTCGCCCATCAGTGGTATCGATTAAGGAGGGATACCCATGTTATTCGACGTGTACGGACCCAACGCGCTGTACCAGTGGCTTGGCTTGGCCCTGGTGCTGGTGGCGCTCATTCTGCTCAATGAGTTCGCCCGCCGCACCAAAGCCGGCGGCATGATCATGTTCTTCGGCGTGTCGGCCGTCATGACGGTATACTGCATCGCCATTGCCATCGGGGCTGGTATGGGACAGGAATGGGCCCTCAACAACCCCACGCACACCGACATGAACAGCTGGTTCCACTACGCCAAGGTGTACGCAGCCCTGGCCGGCTGCATCGGCTTCATGGCGCTAAAGTACTCCTGGGGCAAGATCGGCCGCTCCCATTGGTTCAAGGCCTTCCCCTTCGTCATCGTGGCCATCAACATCATGATCGCCGTGGTGTCCGACTTCGAGAGTGCCTTCCGTGCCTTCGGCACCACCTGGGTATCCTCCGAGGGCGTCACCCTGTACGGCGGCTGGCACAACGTGTTCAACGGCATCGCCGGCATCCTGAACATCCTGTGCATGACCGGCTGGTTCGGCATCTACATCTCCAAGAAGCGCCAGGACATGCTGTGGCCTGACATGACCTGGGTGTTCATCATTGCCTACGACCTGTGGAATTTCTGCTACACCTACAACTGCCTGCCCACCCATTCCTGGTACTGCGGCATCGCGCTGCTGCTGGCGCCTACCATCGCTGGTCTTATCTGGAACAAGGGCGGCTGGATCCAGAACCGCGCCTTTACCCTGGCCATGTGGTGCATGTTCTGCCAGATGGTTCCCATGTTCGCCAACGACTCCATCTTCGCGGCGAACTCCGTGAATAACCCCAACGTGAACCTGGCCGTGTCCCTCATCGCCCTGTTCGCCAACATCGCCGCCCTGGCCTACATTGCCTACCGCTCCAAGAAGCTGGGCGTGAACCCCTACAAGCAGGAAGTCTTCGTGGGCACCAAGGACTTCACCGAGGCCATGGAGCGCCGCGCCGACACCGCCTACCTGCTTGAGACCGAGCCGAAGAGCGCTACGGCCGCCGAGATCGCCGAGATGGTGGCCTACAACGAGCTGCCCGTGAACGGCGAAGTGGGCTTCGTCTACGTGGCCAAGGACGCGGGCGACACCACCGTCGAAGTGGAAACGACGCAACGGAAATAACCGCACCCCGTCTTCGCCGTCCACGAAACGCACGAAGGGAGCCCGCCGGGGCTCCCTTCTTTGTTGGTGAATGAACTTCTACGCCGCCGTCCCCGCCTTCTCCTGGTCCCGCGGCGCACGCAGCCCTCAAAGGCTTTGTAGTGGATGAATTCCTGCGGCGTAGCACCTGCACCACTCGAGTCTGCGACGTGCCCCCCCAAAAAAAAGCTTTGCCGCAGAACGTTGGCAGGGGCTTCTAGGCTTCTAGGCTTCTAGGCTTCTAGGCTTCTAGGCTTCTAGGCTTCTAGTTCCAGCTCGTCGCCCAAGGGAGCGACGGCGGCTTTTTCGATAGTGGGAATATGGAACATGGCCAACCACAGCAGGAACAAAGCCACAGCAGCAAGAATGCCCCACACCAGGGGCTTCTGCACCAACAGGGCCGATACCACCAGCACGGCATAAGAAATGGCCAACATTCGCACTTTGGCTCCTACCGGCATGCCGCCGGCCTCTTTGAAGGGCACTACGTAGGCGCGATAGACCTTGGTTCCCGTTATCCAGGCGTGGGCGCGGGGCGAGCACTTCGCGAAAAGAAACGTGGCCAGCAACAGCAACGGCGTCGTGGGCAGCACGGGCACGAACACGCCCACAATGCCCAGCCCGCAGGCCAGCCACGCCACTCCCAGCAGCAGTCCGCGCAGGATTGGATTCATGGCACTCCCCTCTTCAACTTTTGCCCTGGGCGTTTCCCCGGCGCGTCCGTTGCCGCCATCATGCCACCTCAGAAGCTCAGCGAAACACTTACTGCATCCAGCATATAAGAGAAGCCCGTCCAGGCTCATCACCTGAACGGGCTATTCCATGCGCACTCAACCGGATAATCATCCGCTTGGTAAGCCAGATGCTTTCCCACTTGGCACCTTCCGTACCAGAGGGGCGGCGCTGCAGCGAGCCAGGGAGGGCGTTCCCTCCGAAGACCCGCGGCAACTACTGGGTCTTGGCCTTTTGATCGGCCACGGCTTCTTCCAGCAGCATGAGCTGGGCCTCAGCCTTCTTCGTGCCACGGAAGATCATGAGCACGTACACCAGCAGCGCCACCCACAGAAGGGCATAGGCGGCAATGATATACGGTGCCGAGGGCAGAATAGTGGAATAGATATCGGCAAGAATGGGGTTCATGGTTCGACCTTTCTATCGCGGCTGCTTCTCGGTCGAGAAGCGGGCCATCGTTCGCATCGCTAGTCTTCGAGGGATTCCTTGAGCGCTTCCACGCGCTGGGTCAGGCGCACCTGATTGAAACGGGCGCGGTACAGGGCAAAGCCCACCAGCAGCATCCCTAGGGCGCACAGGCCCACGCACATGCCCATTTCGGGGCTCATGCCGCCCTCGCGCAGCACCACCGGGTGGATGGACGAGGGAATAAGGCGCGTGATCATGAAGCAGATGGGCACGTCCACCGTAGCGATAATGGCGATAACAGCGGCAAAGGTAGCCTTGCGCTCCGGCTCGTCCACCGAGCTGCGCAGCACGAAGTAGGCGATGACAATGAGCATCAAAATGAGGTAGGTGGTCAGACGGGGCTCCCAGCTCCACCACACGCCCCACTCGAAGCGCGTCCACATCTCGCCGGTAATCATGGTCATGATGATGAACAGCAGCGAAATTTCCAGACAGATGCGCGAGCAGGTGTCGAAGCGCTGGTTCTTCGTCATGAGGAAGCGCACCGCGTAGTAGCAGCCGAAGGCCATGCCCAGAAACGAGGTGATGGCCACGGGCATATGGAAGTAGAAGATCTTCTGCGACAGCAGCATCTTCTGGGACACCATGGAGTCGCCGATAAGCTCGACACCGTCCACCGCCGCACCGCCCACAGGGGGCACGATGAAAAACGCCATAAGGAAGCCGAGAGTAGTCAGCACCGCTCCGGCAATCAGGGCCGGCGCCATCAGCTTATCGGGCCACTGCCCCACCTCCGGCAACTTCAGTTTCTTCTTGTCGGCCACAAGGCCTCCTTTCCTCCAGCGCGCCCCTCGGGGCCGCTTGCCTCGCAACGCGCGTTGCCCGTCCCCACGGCCGACGCGCGTCGCGCTAGTTCACCACAAAGTCGTAGAGCACCCACGACGCAAGAATCATGATCACGTCATAGCCCGCTCCCAAAGCCAAGGACGTAAAGAAGCCCTCGGCGAACACCTCGCCGCCCACCAAGGCGCAGGTAGTGGCGGACACGCAGGCGTACAAAAGCGGGAAGATAATGGGCACAAACAGAAGCGCCAGCATGACGTCCTTGCCGCGGGTAGAGGCCGTCATGGTGGACAGCAACGTGCCGATGCCGGCAATGCCGATGCTGCCCAGCAGAAGCGGCACCACCAAAAGCCAGCCGGTTTCCGCTGGCGACGCGAAGCTGGAGAAGAACACCCAGTACAGCGGCACAGCGATCACTTCCACCAGGGCCAAGAAGATCAAGTTGGACGTGGCCTTGGACAAGAAGATGACACCTCGGTCGAGCGGCGCCAGCAGCAGACCCTCCAGGCAACCGTTCTCGGTTTCATGGGAGAACGAGCGATTGAGCCCTAGAAGCGAGGTGAATACCACGAGCGCCCACAGAAGACCGCCGGACACCTCGAGAAACTCCGCCCCGGGGCGGGCGAAGGAGAGCGCCACGCCGAAGACCACGATAACCAGGAAGGCGTAGATGCCCATGGACACGATCATGTCCTTGGTGCGGAACTCCGCCTTCAGGTCTTTCGCCAGCAGTGTCTTGTACTGCGCCCACGTGGAGGGAGGCTTGCAGGCCATTTACGCCACCCCCAATCCCACGGTCGAGCGATACAGCGTCCGGAACTCGTCGTCAGCCAAATCGCCCTTCTCGGCGAAGGCCACCACGCGGCCCTTCGCCAGCACCAGGACATGGCTGGCCAGGGCAAGTCCCTTGTCCAGATCATGGCTGACCATGACGAAGGTGCGGTTTTCGCGCACGCTTTCGATGAGCTCGTCGAAAATCTCGATGGCGTGGGGGTCGAGCCCCGAATACGGCTCATCGAGCAGGACGAGCGAGGGGTCGTTGATCAGGGCACGAGCAATGGAGGTGCGCTGGGTCATGCCTCGCGAAAACGTGCGCACGCGGTCCAAGCGGCGGTGCTTGAGCCCCACGGCGTCCAGCAACTCGATCACCCGCTTCTGAGGGTTTTCCACCCCGTAGAGCTTGGCGTAGAGCAGCAGGTTCTCCTCGGCCGTAAGGTCGGGGTAGAGCATGGGGTTGTGAGAGATGAGCCCGATGGACTCGCGCGCCCGATCCGGCTCTTCCTTCAGACTGATGCCGCGCACCTCGATGGTACCCTCCGTGGGACGCGACAGCGTGGCCAGCATACGCAGAAGCGTGGTCTTGCCCGCGCCGTTCGGGCCGAACACCGAGAGAAAGGCTCCCTCGGGCAGCGCGAACGACACGTCGTCGACGGCCTTGCGGCCGCCGAACGACTTCGTCAGATGATCGACTGTCAGGGCCGCCGTCACTGGGCGTCCTTGTCCTCAGCAGCAACCGGCACGGACTCCGCGACGGCCGCTTCCGCCACCGCGACCTCCCCAGTCGCCGCAGGCTCTGTCGTCACTTCGACAGTTTCAGCCTCGGCAACAACCACGTCCGCATCCTGGGCCTCAGCGGCCTGAAGAGCCACGGGCTCATCGGCCGGATCGGACTCCTTCCGACTGGCCCGCTTGGAGAACAGCGAGACGACCGAACCCACCATGAGCAGGCCGAAGCCCACCCACACGAAGCTGATCAGCGGGTTGACGCGCACGTCCATGGAGAAATCGCCCTCGTCGTTCACGCCGCGGTACACCACGAACAGGTCCTCCAAGGGGAACCCGATGACGGAGGCCTCCAGCTTCTGCTGCTGCGTGGTGCCCGTCACCTGGACCGACGGGTGCACCTGGCCCACGAACTGGCCATCTTTGTAGGCGTCGAAGGACACGGTGTAGCGCACATTGCCGTTGCCCAGGTCATCGATGGAGTTGCCCGTGTACTGCAGCTCAAAGTCCTGGATGGTGAAGGTTTCCGCGGCCGTGTCGGCCTCTTCGTCATAGGGGATGTAGCCGGTGACTTCGGTCACGTACATGGAGGAACCGATGAGGCCCACCAGGATGATGCCCATGGCCGCATGGCACACCGAGCCGCCGAACAGCGGGAAGCGCTTGCGCAGACCGCCCGCGGCGCGCACCTTGCGCAGCGCCCGCGCCGCCATAAACGCCGCGTTGAAGAACAGCAGGCTGGCCACCAGGAAGCCCACCACGGCCAAACCGTTGTAGTACAGCGGCGCGCCCTGCTCCAGCAGACCCTCGGCCGTGGCGCCGCCGGCATCGATCTGCGCCTGATAGCTGGACAGCAGATAGGTGACGAAGTAGATCATGAGAACGATGAACAGCAGCCCTGCGCACAGAGCGGGGATGCGGGCCAGACGCCAGAACGCCTTCTTCTCGGTGCGGCGCCAACCCAGAAGCGGGCAGATGGCCAGCACGGCCAGATACAGAATACCCAAGGGGCGCGCGATGGCGTTATAGGTGCCAGCCGACAGGGCCTGACCGCCGAAGGGCAGCCAGCTGGGTAGCGCCGAGGAAATGGTCATGTAGGCCAGCAGCACAGCGAACACCACCATGACCAGATTGTTCACGTAATAGGCCGCCTCTTTGGACATCAGGGAGTCGATGTCGTCATCGGCCGCGTTCTCAACGCCAAAGCTACCACGGCGCACCAGCAAGCCCACGATACCCGCCAAAAGCGACACAATGATCAGCGCCGCAAACAGCACGAGCGACACCGGGTCGCCCTCGAAGGCATGCACCGACTGCACCAGGCCCGAACGGGTGATGAAGGTGCCCAGCACCACGAACGAGAAGGTCAGACAGGCGCAGAACACGCTCCAGCGCTTGAAGGCCCCGCGCTGACGGTACACCGTGAAGGAATGAATAAGCGCCACGCCGATGAGCCACGGCAGCAGGCTGGCGTTCTCCACCGGGTCCCAGCCCCAATAGCCGCCCCAGCCCAGCACCACGTAGGCCCAAACAGCGCCCAGACCGATGCCGGCGCCCAGCAGCACCCACGAGAACATAAGGAAGCTTGTGGAGCGGTTGACCCACAGCGGCGAGTCGTCATTGACAATAAGGGCAGCCAGCGCGTAGGCGAAGGGAATGGTCAGGCCCGCGTAACCGATAAACAACGTGGGCGGATGGATGGCCATGGCCCAGTGCTCCAGCAGCGTGTTCATGCCCACCATTGAGGCCATGGCGTTCAGCGAGCCGTCGTCGGAGAAGTAGCGGCTGTCCGTCACCGTGAAGGGCATATTGCTCTCCGAGAACAGCAGCACGCCCACGAAGGCCAGCAGCACCACCTGGGCCACGGCCAGGGCGGCGTTGTCCAGCGGACGGGTGTCCTTGCGCGTGGCAAACACCAGCACCGAGTTGAATACGGCGATGAGCCACGCCCAGAACAGCAGCGAGCCCTCGCGACCGGCCCACAGGCCCGCCAGCTTGTAGAGCCACGCCAGGTCGCCCGTGGAGGACGAGCGGTTGTCGAGCACGTACTGGATGGTGTAGTCGCCTGAGAAGAAGCACCATACCAGTACGGCGCAGCACACCGTCAGCGCTACCGCGCCCAGCACCGTGGCCAGACGGGCGCCCCAGGCCCAGGTCTCGGAAGTTTCAAATGAGCGGCGCTTGTAGGTGATATGGGCAGCGCCCAGGCACACCAGGGAAACGGCGCAGCAAGCAAAGGCCACTAAAAGGCCCAGAAGTCCAATCATCGACATGGAAGGTCCTTTCGCTTAGCCCTCGAGGGCCACGTCCGTAGCGGCAAAGCTGCCGTCGTCGTTCAGGGAGCCCGTGAGCACCACGGTGGCACCGTCGGTCACCTCGTCAGAGAGCGCGCCGTCAAAGGCCACGGGGATTTCGCCCGCGCCGCTCTCGTCGACGATCACGAAGCGATCGCCCTCGCCCGCCGGCTTCAAGGTGCCGTCCTTCACGGTGCCGGCCACCTTGACCATCTTGCCGTACACGTCGGCGCCATAGCCCAGCAGCTGCTCGACCGTCAGGGCACTGTCGGCGTTCTCGTACTTGGAGGGGCACTTGGTAACCAGCTCGGAGCATTGCAACACGCCGGCGTCATCGATCTTTCCCGTGCAAATGGCCGTCACGTCGTTGCCGAACGTGGACGAGGCGGCTCCGTCGTAAACCACCTCAAGCTGGGTGGCCGGATCGCCCTCGGGGTCGTAGATCTTGAACGTCAGGGTGTCGCCGGCTGTGGAGAACGAATCCTGCACCACGTTGCCCGACACCTGGACCTTCTGTCCAGCCTGGGGATTCTCGGCAGCTTCAGCCACAGACAGGGTTTGCGCGGCGGTGTTGCCGCCCACGAAGGCGAGCACCAAAATCAGCACGATAATGATGACGCCCGAAACCGCAATCATGCGCTTCTTCATCTTCGCGTTCATGAAACTCCTTCTCGCTCGCGATTGAGCCGCCTCCCCTACGGCTTGAACACATCCTTCAAAGTATCGCCCATGATGCAAGCGCCCTGGAAGACAAATCGTCAAAACCAGCACTTTTGCGCAAAATCCCTCAGAACGCCGCAGTCTGCGATCATGGGGTCGAACTGCCTCATATCTTACGAAAGAAAGCGCGAAGCCACATCACCCTTTCAGGGTAGTTCTGCGGATCATCAACTTTTGCGGAGAACCAGAATGCCACAGATAGGACAACGGACAGTGAGACAGCCAACCGTCTGACTCGCCTCATCCAAGACGACCAACCGCCCAACTTGCCTCATTGGACCAGATTGAGACGGCCAACCGCCTGACTTGCCTCATCCAAGACAACCAATCGCCCGACCTTCTCCCCTACCTTATGAGACAGACCAAACGGTTGGCCGTCTCAGCGCGACCTTCGCTATTTGATCTTGCCCGTAGAGGTTACCTTGACGTGCATGCCGCGGCTGAGGCGATTCATCTTCGCGATGAGGGACTTCTTTGCCGAGCCTTTCAGCACCCGCGGCTGGAAATCGTTGGTGGAGCTTTTGCCCGACAGCGAACATGGAATGATCTTCGCGTTGTTCTTGCTGGTCAATTTGCCGTTTTTCACGGTGAACGTCTGCTGGAAAATCATAGTGTCCTTATCGGCGGGGTTCGTGTTGCCGCCGAAGCAGAAGTTACCCAGGCTGTACACGATGTAGCGGCCCTGGTACTTCTCGATACCCTGCAGCACATGAGGATGGTGGCCCAGCACCAGCGAGGCGCCGCAGTCGATGGCGTAGCGGCCCAGCTTCTTCTGGGTGGCATTGGGGTAGTAGTCGCGCTCGATGCCCCAATGGAAGCTGACGATGATAATGTCCGCCTTGGCTTTCTTTGCCTTCTTGATACCGTTTTTGACGTCCTTCTTCTTCACGCCATCCACTTCGTCGAAGCCCAAAAATGCCACCTTCACGCCCTTCACCTTCTTGTAGGCGATGGTGGATTTATAACTGAAGGGAATGCCGTTTTTCTTCAGCACCTTCTTCGTGTTATTCAAGGCGCCCTTGCCGAAATCCAAAGAGTGGTTGTTGGCCAGGTTCACCACTTCCACGGAGCCCTTCTTCAAGATGTTCACGTACTTGGCGGGACCGCGGAAGGTGAAGGCCTTGCTCGCGCGCTTGCCTCCCGAGGTGAGGGTGCCCTCGAAGTTCACAATGGTCAGGTCGTCCTTGGCAAAGACCGATTTCACCTTCTTGAGAAAATAGGCATCGCCATGGCGCTTGTAATACTGGTTGAACACGCTGTTGTAGCGAGAATCGACGCCCAGCGTACAATCGCCCGCCGCACTGATGGTGATGGACACGGGCTTTTGTGGCTGATCGGCCTTCGCCTCCGCCGCATAAGCCGTCGACGAAATGCCGATCGAAAGCACTAGGACCGCAGCCAGCGCCAAAAACGCCCCTTCGATCCGGCCCAGACCAAAGCGCGCCATTCCCTGAGAACCCCTGCGCATCAGAACCTCCTTCGTCATCTTCCCACCGGCCCATCATAGCACGCCCGAGACGGCTGGCCGTCTCATTGGTTGGACGTTTCGCTGCTCCGCAGTACAAGGCGCGCCCGGGAGTGCGGGGCGCGCCTTAGCTACGGGGCTAGAAGAGGAGGCCTGCGTTTCGGTGAGGCACCTTAGTGAGGCGCTGCGGCTACCAGGTCATGCCGAGGAGCGTGTAACCGGCCTTGAGCTCATCCTCACATTTGTCGAGGTTGTCCTGAGCCAGGCTGTGGTTGTGGGCGCCCTCGGAGTTCTCCACCATCACGAAATCCCAGTAGAACTGAGCGTGGCGATGGATCTGCTGGGCCTCGACCAACTTGTCGGCATCCAAGGTCTCGCGCTGCTTCGCCAGCTCTTTAATATAGGCGTCAATCTTCGCTGCCAGCTCGTGCTCGCGATCAGTGGTGGCTTTCTGCCACTCGACAATCTGACCGGGCAGATCGGCGTGGCATCCCTGGCACTTCTCCATGATCTCGGGGCTTTCCGTGGGATTGATCAAGTTGTGCGAGCTGAACTCGGTGCCATCCTCGGCCTGGGCCGGCGCCATATGGCAGTCGGCACAGCTGTAGCCCTGCTTCGCCATGGAGGACTGAGCGCCGCCGTAGACGGTCTCGAACTCAGGATGTTGGGCCTTCAACATAGGGGCACCCGTTTCGGTGTGCTCCCAGTCCTTGAAGTCCATGGCGTCGTAGTAGGCCAGTATGTTCTCCGCCGTCATACCCTCAAGGCCATCGTAGGGGTTGGACGTGGCCTTGGTTTCGGGAGCGAAGTAGTACTCGTTGTGGCACTGGCCACAGGTCTCGGCCTCGACGGGCACCTTGTCGGCGTCGGCTCCCAGGGCGTTGACGAAGTGCTTCTGGGTGACCACCACCTTGGACGGGTCGTTCTCGTGGCAGTTGTAGCAGCTGATGGGCTCGGTCATCTCCATCAGCACCTCGGCGAAGGGCTTCTGGTAGGCCGAATCGCCCTCGGAGTTCACCATGGCCGTGTACTGGGGCGTCTTGCAGGTAATGCAGTTGGCCAGGGTGTTCTCGTTAACGCGCGGGGTCTCGGCCACCGACTGCAGCGTGTAGGCGTGACTGGCCGCCTCGTCGTAGCCCTTGGCAAAGCCGTAGCCCGCGTACATGGTGACCAGCTCGGGATACTCGGTCAGATAGTCCATCTTGCCCTCGGGGCTGTTGGACTCGTTGGCCAGATAGGTCTCATATTGATTGGGGTAGATGTCCTTCCACGATTCCGCCAGCACCACGCCGAACTGATCGGCCTCGGGTATCTCTGCCGGGGCTTCAACCGCCGTGGCGCCACCCGACGACGAGGTAGCCGGCGCGGGGCTTCCGCCTGGCGCGCATGCAGCCAAACCAGCCACCAGGGCTATGGTGCCCAAGGCCGCCACCGCTGACTTCAGCTTTGACTTTCTCATGATGTCCCTCCTTGATCGCTTCGCACTGCGAACTTTTTTCATTCCCGGTGCAACCGCGATCCCTCACTATTCTGAGATGTTTTCGCACTTTCACCAGGAATAACGCTTATATGAAGATACTATGGAGGCAGACAAGAGCAAAGGGACACTCAGCGAGAAAAGCATAGGGACAGTGCCGCAGAAAATGACCAAGTGCCCCTTTGGGCGCTCGGCGGCCCGACAACAGAGGCGGCGACACGCTCGGTTCCCAAATCCATCAGGACGGTGACACGCCAGGTTCCCAAAGCTACCGAGGCGGCGACACGCCAGGTTCCCAAATCCACCAAAGCGGCGACATGCCAGGTTCCCCAATCCACCAAAGCGGCGACACGCCAGGTTCCCAAATCCGTCAGTTTGGTTCCCCTCTTTCTCTTTGGCCAAAAATGCGACCTGGGGTTTTATGCAGGCCGGGAAACCAAAGTGGCGCATTTTGACATGCAGAGGGGAACCAAACGGCGTGATTCTGGAACCTTGGGGGCGCCTCCTGCTGCAAGCAGCTGTAGGCTGGCGGAGGGCAAACCCATTTAACGCGGTCGGCGGCCGAGCTGGAAGCTCAGGGCCTTGGTGGGGCAGGCGTCCACGCAGGCGCCGCAGACCATGCAGTCGCCGGCGCGCACCAGGGGCTCATCGCCGTCCACCGCGGGCTCCAGGATGACCGGATCGGCCAGGCAGACTTCCTTGCACCGATCGCAGTGGATACAGGTCTCGTGGTCGATGGCCACGTTCACCTGGCCCGCACGGCCGATGGCCTGGTACACCCCGCCCAGCGGGCACAGCGAGCGGCACCAGATGCGTCGACTGAAGAACAGCTCGGCTGCCAGCACGGCCACCAGCGTGCCCGCACCGGCAATACCGCCGAACACGAGGCCCTTGTTCACCACCCCAATAGGCGAAACCGCCTCGAACACGGGGAAGCCCACCAGGGC
Organism: uncultured Adlercreutzia sp.; assembly: GCA_910585575.1. Classification (GTDB taxonomy): domain Bacteria; phylum Actinomycetota; class Coriobacteriia; order Coriobacteriales; family Eggerthellaceae; genus Adlercreutzia. The sequence continues at coordinate 40,760 of CAJUFS010000010.1, forward strand.
CGACAGCACTACCACGCCCACGGCCACCACCATTTTCGTACGGCGCGGCACCGTGCGCTCGGGCACCGTTAGGCCCAATTTGCGGCGCAGCCAGTCGGCCCCCTCGCCCAGCAGGTTCACCGGGCACACCCAGCCGCAGAACGCCCGGCCGCTGATAAGCCCGTACACCACCAGCACCAGAAGCGCGCCTGCTAGGGCCGCAAGCTCCAGGCTATGGCTGGCCGCGAATACCTCCAGGGCAGCCAGCGGGTCGAACAGCGTGACACCGCCGACGCTCGAAGACGAGAGGCTGCCGAAGAACACCCCGTCGGCCGGGGTGGGCATCTGTTCATCGCCACCAGCGAAGAGGCCGAACACGCCCCACCCCGCTAAAAGCGGCGGCAGGCAAAACAGCACCAACATGGCCAGCTGCACAACCCGTCGGATGATGGTGACCTTCACTTTTTCTCTCCTCGCATTATGAATCCAAGTCAGCGAGGTTCCGACAGGTGCCTGCAATTGCCCCGCCTTTGGGCCAAGTTGGCTTTGGCCAACGCCGTGCCCAAAACACGCAACAATCCAGCGAATTGTTGCGCACTGCCTCTGCGCCCGAGAGGGCGCATTCCGAACAGCGAAGCTGGGCGGAATCGCAGGTGCCTGTCGGAACCGCAGCGTCGACGGGTCCGTTCGTCCCGTTAGGGCGAACGGAACTTATAGCGTCTCGTCTTCGAAGTTCACGTAGATGAGGTTCACGTTCAGCACGCCGGGGATTTCCACGAAGCGGCTGGCCATCTTGTGAGAGGCGCCCGTGGAGGGTGCCTCGACGGTCACGACAATCTTGTAGTCGTTGATCTCGTGCACTTCAACGCCCTCAAGGGCACCCAGGGCCTCGACTACGGCTTCAACAGCGTCAGGGACGGCCTCTACCACCAGCGAGGAAATGACTACTTTTTCGTCTTCCATGGTCTTCTCTTTCTCAAACATGACGGCCCGCTCCTGTGGGAGGGATGCAGGAGGCGGGCCGTCTCAGGCGTCTCATCGCCCGCTCGGAAGCGGACAGGCGAGGCGCACGGTAGGAAACCGTCGCAGGTGCCTACTCCCCTGCCACAGGATGGCAGGTCAGACACTCGGTGCGAGGTCCGTCGATTTCGCGGGTTTGCTTGTCGCCGTTCACGTAATGATCGTCGGGCAGCGGCGTGGCCTGGGGCAGGAACACCTCGGCGCTGTCGCTGGAGCCGTGGCAGCCGTAACAGCCGTTGGCCCCCAGACTCTCGAAGCGACCCTCGTGGCTGGCCGTCATGAGCGGCGGCTCGCCGGGCCCGTACACCACCTCGGCCTCGGCCGTAGGCTGGCTGCAACCGGCCAAGGCGCCCAGGCCTAGCACGCAGGCTACGGCCACCGCGGTCACGCAATTCGTCTTCTTCATGGCAGCCCTCCTAGATCTTCTCGATGGAAACGCAGGTCTTTTTGAAGTCCGGCTCCTTGGACAGCGGACAGTAGGTGTCCTGCACCACCAAGTTGATGAGCGTCTCTTCGGCGAAGAAGGGGGCGAACACCATGCCGCGGGGCGGACGGGTACGGCCGGCTGTGGATACCGTGATGTCGCAGGTGCCGAACCGCGAGGTAAGGCGCACGCGATCGCCGTCGGCCACGCCCAGTTCAGCGCAATCCTCGGGGTTCATGTCCAGCAGCGCCTCGGGCAACGCGCGGTTCAGCTCGGGGATACGGCGCGTCATAGAGCCGGTGTGCCAATGCTCCAGCAAGCGGCCGGTGCTGAACCAGAACGGGTACTCCTCGGAGGGCTCTTCCGCCGGCGGCTCGTAGGGACGGAACACCACCGAGGGCTTCTTGTCGGCGGACTTGTAGAAGCTCACACCGCCGGGCATGTCGTGGTCGCCGTACTGCTCGACGCCGTACTGGTCGAAACCGTCCTCCTGAGGGCCGTCGCAGAAGCGCCACAGGGTGGGCTTCCACTCGCCGTTCACCTCGCGCACCGGCCAGGTCAGGCCATGATTGTGGATGTACTCCTCGTAGGGGGCCAACTGCTTGGCCTCCATCTTCAGTTTGGCGCTCTCGTTGATGGCAGCAGCGCGCTCGTTCAGGCTGGGGTTCGAGAAAGTACGGTACTCTTCCCAGATGCTCTTGCAAGTCTCGCGCTGGTCGGCCTTGAAATCGGAGGCTGCCGCGTCGTACCACTGGCCGAACAGGTGCTCAAAGGCGTCCTGCCCGTCGATCTGCTCGCCTTCCAGGGTGCGCTTGGCAATCTCCATCATGGCCCACAGGTCCCACTTGGCCTCGCCCGGCGGGTCGATGGCCTTCTCGAACACGGCCGTGCGACGCTCGCCGTTGCCGAAGGCGCCCTCGCGCTCCACCCACATGGCCGCGGGCAGCACCACGTCGGCGTACTGGGTGGACAGCGTGGGATACACCTCGGACACGCAGATGAAGGCGTCGTTGATGCCCTTCAGCTCGCCCTTGCCCAAAAAACGGGTAAGGTTCGGCATGGACACGGCCCAGTTGTTGTGGGCGCTCCACAGAAAGTCGATGTTGCCCTTGGAAAGCTCGCGGAATATCTTCACCGTGTGGAAGCCGGGGGCCTCGATGGCGTCCAGATAGCCCTCGGGCAGGTTCCATACCGCCTCGGTGTAGCGGCGATGGTCGGGGTTCTTCACCACCAAGTCGGCGGGCAGACGGTGGCTGAAGGTGCCCACTTCGCGGGCGGTGCCGCAGGCCGTGGGCTGACCGGTCAGGCTGAAGGCGCCGTCGCCGGGCAAGGCGTAACGCCCGGTAAGCAGGTGGATGTTGTAGATGCAGTGGTTCATCCACGTGCCGCGGTTGTGCTGGTTCACGCCCATGGTCCACAGCGACAGCACCTTGCGGCCCTTGTCGGCGAACACCTCGGCCAGCTCTTGGATGTCCTCGGCGGGCACGCCGGAAATTTCGGAGGCGTACTGCAGCGTATAGGGCTCCAGGCGCTTGGCGAAGGCGGCGAAGTCGATGGGCTCCACGTTGTCGACGGCCTGGCCGATGTCGCTCTTATCGTAGCCGTCGTCGGTGGCGTTGCCGATGTTCTCGGTACCCTGCTTGAACTGCACGTGGGCCGCCACGAACTCCTTGTCGTACTTGTCGTTCTGGATGAGGTAGTTCGCGATGGCGTTGGCGATGGCAATGTCGGAGCCGGGGCGGAACGTGAGCACCTTGTCGGCCGAGGCCGAAGTGCGCGTGGTCATGGTGGTCACGTCGTAGTGGCGCACGTTCTCGTCGGCCAGCTTGCGGGCCGTCAGGCGCGAGTACAGCATGGGATGGGCCTCGGCCATATTGGCGCCCCAGGTGACGAAGGTGTCGGTCTCGTCGATGTCGGCGTAGCAACCGGCAGGCTCGTCGGTCTGGAACACGTTCATGAAGCCCACTACGGCGCTGGCCATGCACAGACGGGCATTGGGGTCGATGTTGTTGGAAAGCAGGCCCGCCTTCCAGAACTTCGCCTGGCAGTAGCCCTCGACGATGGGCTGCTGACCGGAGCCCCAGAACGCCAGACGACTCTTGTCGGCCTTCCAGGTGTCGCGCAGCTTCGACGCCACCAAGTCGAGCGCCTCGTCCCAAGTGGCCTCGCGCAGGCCCTCGGGAGTGCCCTTGGTGGCCTTGTCATCGCGGATAAGCGGGGTAGTCAGGCGATCCTCACCGTAGAGCGCGTTGGCCAGGTAGTAGCCCTTCACGCAGTTCAAACCGCGAGACGAGCCGTTCTCCGGGTCGCCCGTCACCGACACCACACGGCCGTCCTTCGACTCCACGATGACGCCGCAGCCGCAGCCGCAGAAGCGGCAGACGCCCACGGTACTCACCGTGTCGGCCGGCAGCGCCTCTTTCTTCGAGCCGCTGGTCGACGGCAGGCTCGAGCAGCTGGCCAGGGTGCCGGCCGCCGCGGCCGAGGCCAGCGCCACCGCCGTAGTTTTCACAAACAGACGTCGGGTCAGTTCCATTACGTCCTCCCTCCTTAAGGGCCCGCAGGCCCGGTTACCTAAGATGCACGGCCGAGCCGTGTTACGCCACGCCCTTTGCCAGCGTTACCGATGCGCCGCCGTTGCGCTGGGCCACGTACGCGGCCGCATCCGCGCCCGTGGGCACCACCACGATGGCCGGCGCTGGATCACTGACGGGGCAGCGCTGCTCGCACAGGCCGCACCCGGCGCAGGAATCGTTCACTACCTGGGGCGCAAATACCGCGTGGATGTCGTCCCCCTCGCGGGGGCGGTAGTCGATGACCATGGCCTCGTCGATAAGCGGGCAGGCGCGATAGCACACCTCGCAGCGCATGCCCTGGTAGGACAAGCAAGTATCCTCGTTGATGACCGCCACGCCCATGGCCGCCGCCGTACGCTCGGCCGGCGCCTCAAGGGCGCCCGTGGGGCAGGCAGCGGCGCAGGGGAAGTCCTCGCACAGGCGGCACGCCTGCAAACGAGCATTGACATACGGGGTGCTCGCCGCCGTGGCGGCTTCGAAGGGCGCAGCGTGGATAGCGCCGTAGGGACAGGCCTCCAAACAGCGGCCGCAGCGCACGCAGCACGCATCAAAGCGCGACGGCTCACCGGCTCCGGGGGGCCGCAGCAACGGCACGGGCGACGGCGTGGCCGCCCAAGCTGCCTGGGCCACCAGCACGCCCGCGGCGCATACTCCCGCTACTGCGCGAAGGATCGACACTGCCATCCCCCTCTCTGAATGAACAGACCCGCACCCCGCTTTGCGTTTCCGCGTGGTACAGCAAATCCGACTCCAGGCCGGAATCTCAGGGCGCAGCATACAATGGGGACGGTTTGCCCTTTAAGGGACAGTTCGCGCTTCTTTTTTGGGGACAGTTGCCCGTATGGGGACGGTTTTCTTCTATTTCATGGGGACGGTTGAAAAGATCAGTCCCTATCTTCGCGCGGAGCCACGCTCTTTGCTAAGCTAGTTGCTAAGAGATCCGTGGCGCAGAGAGGAGCGGCCGTGCATCTGGACGAAAGCTCTCCCCTCCCCTTCTATCAGCAGCTCTTCGATCAAATCCATGAGCGCATCGAAAGCGGGGACTATCCGACCGGCAGCAAGCTGCCCTCCATTCGCGGCCTGGCGGCCGACCTGGGATGCGCGCGCAACACGGTGGAAACGGCCTACCACCTGCTCACCCAAGAGGGCTACGTCGAGAGCCATCCGGGCTCCGGCTACATCGTGCAGAACGTCTCTTACTTGCAGCCAGACGCAAAGCAGATGGCGCAGGAGCCTGCCGGTCAAGGTGACGCACGGCCGCGCTACAACTTCACCCACGGCAATTTGGAGCCACGCACCTTCCCGGCAGCAGCCTGGCGCTCCCTGACCGACGACATCTTGCTGTCCATCGACAACGTGGGCTGCGACGCCTACAACCATCCGTTCGGCGAGGAGAAGCTCTGCGAGGCCATCGCCTGGCGCCTGAATACCCAGCGCGGCATTCAGTGCACCGCCGATCAGATCATTGTCCAAGGAGGCACGCAAACCAGCATCCAGAACCTGCTGACGCTGTTCGACAACACGCGCGATATCGTGGCCATGGAAGAGCCGGGCTACGACGGCGTGCGAGCCGTATTCGAGCGCTCGCACTTCCCCATTGTGCCCTGCCGCGTGCTGGACGGCGTTCAAACGTTTCTCAGCGACATAGAGCAGTCTGGCGCGCGCCTTCTGTACCTCACCCCCTCTAGCCAGTTTCCCACCTGCCAAGTTCTGCCTGTCGAGGCACGGGAACGCGTGCTTGCCTGGGCCGAGCGCAATGACGCGTATATTCTCGAGGACGATTACTGTCGCGACTTCCGCTATCGAGAGCGCTCGTTGCCTCCCTTGGCCTCCATGGACACCCACGGACGTGTCGTATACATGGGCACCTTCTCCAAATCGCTCTCGCCGGCCCTGCGCATCAACTATCTGGAGCTGCCCGAACCCCTGCTCGAGCGTTGGAAGAACCACTTCGCCAACTCCTATTCCCCTGTGCCCTGGCTCAACCAGCAGGTGCTGGCCCGCTTCATGGCCGACGGCTCATGGGATCGCCACGTGCGCCGGGTCCAGGCGAAGAACCGCCGCAAGTACGAGACGCTCACCCGCGTGTTACGCGAGACCATGGGCAACGAGGTGGACATTCTCGAGAACGGCACGGGGCTGCACCTGCTGGTGCGCGTGCGCGACGGCCGCTCCCAAAGTGAGCTTATCGAGGCAGCGCGCGCCGAAGACGTGCAGGTGTACGGCACCCAGAAGTACTGGGCCAACCCCGCTCATACCCCCGACAGCACGGTGCTGGTAGGATTCTCGGCCATTGCGGAAGAGGACATCGAGCCAGGCATCCGCGCCCTGGCGAAGGCCTGGTTCGGGTAGGCCGGGGCTCGAATCCCCGAGGCACCCCAAATACGAAAAGACCCCCTTTGCAGGAGGTCTTTAAATTTCGTGGTGGAGATGAAGGGATTCGAACCCTCGGCCCCCACGTTGCGAACGTGATGCTCTCCCAGCTGAGCTACATCCCCACGTTAGGTGCGCTTTTGGCGCAGGGCAATAGTTTGCCCGTTTCGGCGACGAATGTCAACCGAAAAAATTAGGAGACCACACGCTCTTCGACGGTGATGTCGATGAGCTCCATGGACTCGTCCACAAAGGGAGCGAACAGCGGCTCGCCGTTCTGAGACAGCTCGACCATGCCGGTCAGCACGTCGACGTACTGGTAGGACTGACGGGCCGTGCGACCACGCTTGCGATCCACCTCCATGATGAACAGCTGCGGATGCACCTGCGTGAGCACGCCCTCGCTTTCGACAATCTTCGAGCGACCCATATTGGCGCGAACCTTCAATCGTTGACCCACGAAATCGTGGAGGGTATCATGAATGCTATCGACAATCTTAGCTTGCTGAGCCAAATCCATGGACTATCTTCCTAACATGGTTTTCCGTACAAGTACAACTGCACATCTTACCACGCCTGTCAAGGGTCGCAAGTCTTTGGCGGCTGGGGGCGTACGACCCCATGCGAACGGTCGATTCGTGCACAACTTCTCCCTTTCTAACTTGATGCTGACTCTAACTACCGCGCACCCGCTTGCCGCACAAAAGTCGATGTAACAAGCCGGAAACGTTGTGTGCTACTCTGGGGCTCCAAGCAACCTATCGGTACAATTCTGCTCAACCTACGCGACCTCAGGAGGTGCTCGCCTTGGCAACCATCGTCATGACTGACAACGATTTCGGCGACTGCTCATTCGAAAAGCAGATGGTCGAGGAAGCGGGTATCGATTTCGTCGGCTATAGCGAACTGGCCGGCCGCGAGCCCGCCGAGCTGATCAAGCACTTGCAAAACGCCGACGGCGCTATCACCTCCTACGGATTTTACCGCGCTGAAGTGTTCGAAGCGCTCCCCCAGCTGAAGGTGGTCTCCAAGACGGGCACCGGCGTCGACAACATCGACGTAGCCGCCGCCACCGCCAACGGCACGGCCGTCTGCAACGTGCCGGCCTACGGCACCGAAGTGGTGTCCGACCACGCCATCGCGCTTACCTTGGCCGTGCTGCGCCGCATCAACGAGATCGACACCGACATGCGCCAGGGCATCTGGGACTTCCGTCGCCGCCGCCCCCTGGGCCAGGTGCACGGGCGCACCTTCGGCGTCGTGGGCTACGGCAATATCGGCCGCGCGGCGGCTCGCAAAGCCCGGGGCCTCGGGTTCAACGTCGTGGTCTGGGATCACAAGGGCACGCCGGGACGCTTCACTCCCGAGGACTTTCCCTACGTCAGCTTCGAGGACCTGCTGCGCACCGCCGATGTGGTCAGCTTCCACACAGCCCTGGTGCCGGCCACCCATCACTTGCTCAACGCTGACAACATCAAGCTCATGAAAGATGATGCCGTGGTGGTGAACACCTCCCGCGGCGCCGTCATTGACACCGATGCCGTGGCCGCCGCCCTGCAGAGCGGCAAGCTCTGGGGCGCGGGCATCGACGTCTTCGAGCACGAGCCCGTCTCCCCGGATGCCCCCATCTGCCAGGCGCCTCACACCGTGCTTACCAGCCACGCTGCCTACTGGTCCGAGGAATCGGCCGTCGAGCTGCGCACCCGCTGCACCCAAAACGCCATCGATGTCGTGCTCGGCCGCCAACCCGAAGCCTGCGTAAACCCCGAAGCCCTTCCCACTGCTTTGGCAAAGTAGCTCGCGAGGGCGGCGCACCCGTCGGCGGGGCTCTCTGAACACCATAAAAATGGGCGGTCGTAAGACCGCCCCAGTAAAGACATGAAGGAGCGCAGCGCACGAGCGAAGCGAGCAGCGGAGCGGGTGCCCAGACGATGGGCGCGCCGCCCTCGCGAGCGGGCGGCCCGGTAAGGCCCTCGCCGCTCGCTTCAAGCAAAAAAAGCGACCTCTCCATCCTAGGAAAGAGAGGTCGCTGCGTCATCCGATGGGGAATCCTATTTTCGATGTTTTCCTAGCTCAAACGCTGGGCAATGGCCTTGATGAAGTCGCCGGTGGAAAGGGTGGTGGGGTTTTCCAACGTGGTGATGCGAGCCAGGTCGCCCGTCATCTCGCCGGCCTCGATGGTGTCGAGAGTGGCCTGCTCCAGGCGATTCGCGAAATCCACCAGGTCGTCCAGACCGTCCAGCTCGCCGCGCTTGCGCAGGGCGCCGGTCCAGGCGAAGATGGTGGCCACGGAGTTCGTGGAGGTTTCCTTCCCCTCCAGGTGCTTGTAGTAGTGACGCTGCACGGTACCGTGGGCCGCCTCGTACTCGTAGACACCGGCGGGGCTCACCAGCACCGAGGTCATCATGGCCAGGGAGCCAAAGGCGCTCGACACCATGTCACTCATGACGTCGCCGTCGTAGTTCTTGCAGGCCCAGATGAAGCCGCCATCGGCCTTCATCACGCGAGCCACGGCGTCGTCGATGAGCGTGTAGAAGTACTCGATACCGGCCTCTTCGAAGCGGGCAGCGTACTGGTCGTCGTAGATCTCCTGGAAGATGTCCTTGAAGCGGTGGTCGTACTTCTTGGAGATGGTGTCCTTCGTGGCGAACCACAGGTCCTGCTTCTGGTCGAGGGCGTACTCGAAGCAGCTGGTGGCGAAGCTGGCAATGGAGGCATCCAGGTTGTGCATGCCCTGGGCCACGCCGGGGCCCTCGAACTGGAACACCAGCTCGCGCATTTCCGTGCCGTCCTCGCCGGTGTACACCAGCTCCACCTTGCCGGGGCCGGGCACGCGCATCTCGGTGTTCTTGTACACGTCGCCGTAGGCATGGCGGGCAATGGTGATGGGCTTGACCCAGTTGCGCACGCAGGGCTCGATGCCCTTCACGATAATGGGGGTGCGGAACACCGTGCCGTCGAGCATGGCGCGGATGGTGCCGTTGGGGCTCTTCCACATTTCCTTCAGGTCGTACTCGTCCATGCGGGCGGCGTTCGGCGTGATGGTGGCGCACTTCACGGCCACGCCCAGACGCTGGGTAGCCTCGGCCGACTCGATGGTGACCATATCGTCGGTAGCGTTGCGGTTTTCCAGCCCCAGGTCGTAGTACTCGGTCTTCAGATCGACGAAGGGGCAAATGAGCTCGTCTTTGATCATCTGCCAGATGATGCGGGTCATCTCGTCGCCGTCCATCTCCACCAACGGCGTGGTCATCTGAATCTTGCTCATGGGCACCTCTCCCTCGCAAACGCTGATTGTCGGCGTCCATGTTACCGCGACTCGCTCCGCACGCGCCCCTCAATCAGAGGGTTAACCAAAACGAAACGGGGGGCGGCAGAACACGTGCTACGACGGGTTCTCCACAACGGCTAAACTGGCCGGCCCCTGCACGATAAATCCCACATCGCCCACGGAGCCTCCGGTGGCCACCGCACCGTTGTAGGAGGCGTTGCTCAGGGTTACCACACTGCCCTGCACCGTCACTTCGCAGCCCCAACTGTCCGTTACGGTCACAGCGGCGCTGAAGGGGATCGTCAGCGACCAGCCATCGAGCGCGGCGCTGTAGTTATCGGCCGTCAGCTCGTACAGGAAGTTCGTCTTGCCCCCCTCTTGCCAGCTTTCCGAGAGCGCGGCCGTCCACTGCAGCGTATCGTCGGAAGCGAGCATAAAAGACGCCCCGGCCTCGTTGTCCTTCTTCGGGGCATCGGCAAGGCGTAAGGCCTCTTGGTCGAACCCCGGCGCCCGCAGCGTCTCCACAAGCCAACGGCCCTCTTTGCTGAGGTCATCGACTGTAAAGCCCGCCGTCTTCTTGGAGCTGGCCTTGATGAGTGCTGCAGCCTCCTTTTTGTTGGAGAGGTTCCAGCACACGTAGCTCACATTCAGCTCGTCCATCAGCTGCACCCAGGCATCGGCCGAGTCGTAGTCGATCTTTCCGTCGCCGGACGCCTCGCAAATGCCGAACTCGGTGACGAACACCGGCAGTCCCCCCTCGACAGCTTGCTTGAGCGTGTCGCGCAGCTCTTGCTGGTGGGTGGCCGCGTAGAAGTGCAGCGAGTACATGACGTTGTCGAAGTCGAGGGGATCGGCCGCTGCCGCGGCTAAGTCCTGGCTCCAATTCGGCGTGCCGGTGATGATAACGGCATCGGGATTGGCCGCCCGAATGACGGGAATGATCTCGTTGGCGTAGGTTTTCACGTTCGACCACGTGGTCTCCCCGTTGGGCTCGTTGCATATCTCGAAGAGCACGTTGTCCTGATCGGCAAAGCGCTCTGCCACGCGGCCCAGCACCGCCTTGGCGTCTTCGGCATTCCACCACGGGTTCTTGTCGCTGAGCGTGTGCCAGTCCACGATGACGTACAAATCGGCTGCGGTGGCGTACTCGATGCCCTTGACCAGCCGCTTTTCCAGCTTGTCCCGATCACCGCCCGTAGCATAGCCGCCCTCATCCGCGGGATAGAGCGCCAAGCGCACGACGTTGGCTCCCCAGTCGGTACGCAATTCCTGGAAGAGCTGCTCGTTCACAAACTCGGGGTACCAAGCCAGCCCGTGGGTCGACACGCCGCGCAGCTGAATGGGCCGGTTGGTCTGATCCATGAGCTGTGCGCCCTCCACATGAAGCGCGCCGGCTGTTGAGGGCCCGGGCACCGCGACGGCTGCTTCCTGACCATGGTCCGCCGGCTCCTCTTCGGTCGGCTCCTCGGCTTGACCATCGTCGCGATCGATCTGCGCCAACCCCGTTGGGGCGTTTTCAACCACAAGTCCGTTATCACCGCGAGGCGCATCGAGCGGCCCCACAGCGAAGACGAGGGCCAGCCCCACCACAAGCAGCACAACCAAGGCCGCAACGGCAATGCCCAGACGGGAGGATCTTCCCGCATTCGCGTGCTTACCCGCGCTCACCTTATCGCCCACCCTTTTCGCGCATTTCGCCGCAGGATGACGCGCTCACCTTCACAAGTGCGGCGCCCAGGGCGAGAAATTCCTGTTGATTGAGCGTTTCGCCGCGGCGCTTCGGATCGATGGCGGCCGCTTCGAACAACGCAGGAAGATCAACCGGCTCCTTGCGGCCGGCGAAGTAGGTTTTGCAAGAGTTCGCCAGCGTCTTGCGCCGGTTGGCGAAGGCGGCGTCGGCCATGGTGCAGGCGGCCGCCACCAGTTCGGGCGAGGCCGGTGCCCCGGCGGCGTCAAGCGGTACTGCCCGATCGAGCCGAATAACCGCCGAATCGACGCGCGGGGGCGGGAAGAAATTGCCCGGACCCACGGCGAAACGCCCGGCCGGCCGCGCATAGAGCCCCAGCTTCACCGTATAGGCGCCGTAGTTCTTCGTGCCCACCGTAGCCGCCATGCGGTCGGCTACCTCCTTTTGCACCATCACGGTGGCCGACTGCAAACCAGGAAACTGCTGGAAGTAGTCGAGCACCACGGTGGCGGCAACCGCATAGGGCAAGTTGGCCACGAGTTTGTTCGGCAGGACAGACGACGCGTCGTCGCCGTCGCCAAAGGTCATGGCAGCTGAAACGATATCGCTCTCGGCAACGTCCAGCGCATCCTTCTCGATAAGGGCGAACTTCTCGCGCCAGGGCCAGAGGGTGTCGGCCAACACCGCGGGCAAGTCGGGGTCGCGCTCGATGGACACCACGGACGCGGCATGCTTCAGCAGGGCAATGGTGAGGGTGCCAATGCCGGGCCCCACCTCGAGAATGCGGTCGGTCGGCTGCACGTCGGCCAAAGCGATGATCTTCTTCAGCACGTCATCGTTGACGAGGAAGTTCTGTCCCAAAGTGTATTTGGTGCCGATACCGTGGGCCTCCAGCACCGCGCGCGTGGCGCTCGGGGTGGACAGAGGCGACAGGCGTCCGTCGTCGGCAAACTCAACCGGCAAGGTGCTAGCGTCGTCCGCCACGGCCGTTGCCCTTCTTCTTCGTGTTCTTTCGGCCGTAGGCCGGGCCGTTGCTCTTGCCCGAAGGCTTGCGTGATGATGAGCGGCCGCCCTGCGAGGCGCCGTTTTTCCCAGCACCTCCGTTGCCGCCGGAACGCTTTCCTGCAGCGCCCTTGCCCTTCGAGGAGCCCCCCGAAGAGTTCGACTTCCCCGCGCCCTTCGGTGCGGCAGCAAGCGAAAGGGTCGCGCGCTCTTGCGAGGCACCGCTCGCGGCACCACCCGCTCCAGCAGCACCGGCGAGACCGCTGTCGGCAGGGGGCTCACCCGGCCACGAATCGGCCAGATCATCGGGCCAGTCGTCTTCGGCGCCTTCGGCGTCATCGTCTCCCGCAGGGCATGCGGCATCGTCGCCGTCCCACGCCGCGCTGCCTCCCTCGGCAGCGTGCCAGGCGTCGGCTTCGTCGTCCACCTCTTCCCAGGCCAGTTCGTATTCCTCGGCATCGGCCAGAATCTCGCCCGCGGCGTCGATCTTGCCCACCCAATCAAGCACGGTCTCGATGCGGAAGCCAGCCACGGAAAGCGCGGAGCGCAAGGTGCCGATCATGGGCTCGAAGCCATGGGGGTCGCCGCCCTCCCCCACCACGTGCACCACGGCGGGGCGCTTGGGATAGGTGCGCAGGTTCGTCCAGAAGTAGGGCTGCAGACGATCGAGCAGGGCTTTCAGCTGAGCCGGCACGCTGGCAAAATACACCGGCGCCACCACGATGAGCTCATCGGCGGCATCCAGGTGCTTGCGCACCTCGGCCATGTCGTCGTCGATAACGCAGTGATGGAATGGTGCCTCGCTGGCCACCACGGTTTCTACCGGAAGCAGCGGATCGCCTTCCTGGAACGTGAACAACGGTTCCTCGGAAACCGCGCGACAGGCATCGCAGCCCACGCACGGCTCCACGGGCGTGCTGGCCACCGAAACGATGGACACACCGTCTCCGGGGCATTCGTCGATGCAGGCGTTGAACAGTGCGTCGGCCAAAGCGGCACTGCGCCCCGCGGCGCGGGGGGAACCGGCAAGAATGACCCTATGCATGGGCGCCGTCCTCGTGGCTGCGCTGCCAAGCCGTCGGCTCGCGATCGAGCAGCCCCACGGCATTGGCGTACAGCTGCTCGAAGAACGCCGCACGCTCCTCGGGCGTTTCGGCGCCGCGCACCGTGGCCATAAGGTCGGCCGTCCAGACGGTATGAGCCGGCTCGCAGGCAATGCCGCGCAACGGCTCCGGCGTCATATAGGGGGCGTCGGTTTCGGTGAGCAGGCGGTCGAGGGGCACGATCTTGGCCGCCTCGCGCACTTCGTCGGCCTTCTTGAAGGTAAGCGGGCCGCCGAAGGCAATATAGCAGCCGGCATCCACCCAGCGGCGCAGCTCGGCCTCATCCAGGTTGTAGCAGTGCAGCAGCGTGCCCGCCTCGGGGAAGCCCTCCTCCTTGAGAATGGCAAAGCCGTCGTCGTGGGCCTCGCGCATATGCAGGCAAATGGGAAGGCCCGTCTCCTTCGCCAGGCGAATTTGAGCGCGGAAGACTTCCTGCTGCACTTCGCGCGGCGACAGATCGTAATGGTAGTCCAGGCCGATCTCGCCCAGGGCGCTCACGCGACGATCAGCCAAATGCGCGCGCAGAGCAGCCTCCAGCTCCGGCGTGTAGAGCTTGGCGTTGTGGGGGTGCACGCCGCAGGCAATGCGCACCCGCGGCACGGCCACTACCACCTCGTGCACGCCGCACTCGCAGTGGCCGGTAATGCGGCGTAGCGCACCCGTGGCCTCCATAAGCCACCCGGGCAGCGCCTGGAAGGGGCCGAAGCCGTCTTCCGAGGGATCGACGATGCACTCCACAAATCCGACGTTATGGGCGCCGGCACGGGCCAGGGCCAAAGCCGGGTCGCGCAACATCTGCACATGGGCATGGGTGTCGGCAATGGGGCCTTCCATAACCGGCGCCTCAATCTCGCGCCACACCCCGTGCTTGCGCCGCTGGCGGAACAGCGCGTCCTCGAAAATCGGTTCTTCTTCTAGCATGTCACTCCCTAAAGTTCCGGAAGATTGTCGACGTCCAGGCGCGGGAACAGGGGCTCGCCAATTTCCACAGCATTGCCGGCGGGCAGCTGGCCCCAGGTAGTGGCGGCCTCGATATCGGTTACCTCCGCGATGGAACCCAGCCCCAAGCGTCCGAACACATCGGCCGAGGTGTTCGGCATGAACGGCGCCATATACAGCGCGATGATGCGGATGGCCTCCAGGCAGTTGTACAGCACCGCGGCCAGCTCGTCGGCCTTCTCCGGATCTTTCGCCAGCGCCCACGGCGCGCTCTCCTCCACATACAGGTTCACGCGGCTGGCCAGCTTCTGCA
>CAJUFS010000011.1 GCA_910585575.1 uncultured Adlercreutzia sp.
CGGGCTCGCGGGCCACGGACTTGATCTCCACCACGCCCTCGTAGATTTCCGGCACTTCGATTTCGAAGAGGCGGCGGATGAGGTCGGGGTGGGTGCGGGACACGATGATGGCCGGGCGGGCCTGCTCGCCGCGCAGACGGGGCGCATCGGAATTAGGATCGCGCACATCGATGATGAGCACCTTCAGGCGCTGGTTGTGACGGTAGTGCTCGTTGGCCGGACGCTCGTTGCGCTCGCCGGGATTGCGCTTGGCATCGTAATGGGGCAGCTCGGCCTCGACGCCGTCGCGAATTTTAATGATGGTGAAGTCGGGCGTGCCCTGGAGCACCGTGCCCGTGACCAGATCGCCCACGCGCCCGGAGAACTCCTCGTAAATGGACTGGCGGCCCGCTTCGCGCACGATGGAGGCGATGACGCCCTTGGCGTTCTGAGCGGCGATGCGGCTCACGTCGTCGGGGGTGACGTCGCGCTCCTCGAACTCGGCGTACTCGCCGGTTTCCTCATCGGGCTCGCCTACGGGCACCAGCTCGTACACGTAGATCTTGCCCGTCTGGCGATCGATGGTCACGCGGGCGTCCCATTCCAGATCCAGAATGCGCTCGTAGCTTTTCGCCAGCGACTGCTCCAAGCGCTCGATGAGGTAGAACTCATCGATCTTGCGCTCGTGAGCCAGCGCCTGCAATGCCTCGATCAATTCAGAACTTGCCACTTCTGTGCTTCCTTTCCCTAAGCGCTGAAATCTACGGTGCCCTTGATGCGGGCTCGCTTGATCTGGTCGAAGGGAATGGCAACCGTGTTGCCATCCACCTCGATCAGCACCTCGTCGTTCTCAAAACCCTTCAGCGTGCCGGTAAACGAGCTGCGCCCGTCCAGCGGACCGCGCGTTTTCACCACCGCCTCTTCCCCGGCGAAGCGCTGGAAATGCTCCGGCGTGCGCAGGGGGCGGTCGATACCCGGCGACGACACCTCGAGCATATAGGCGCCCGGGAACGGGTCCAGCTCGTCCATGAGCTCGCCCACCCAGGCCTGGGTGGCCATCAGCTCATCGAAGCCGATGCCCTCTTCGGTGTCGATGTAGACGCGAATGGTAGGAGCCTTCTTCGCCCCGACGACCTCGACGGTGACAATTTCGACTCCCTCGGAAGCCGCGCGAGGCTCCAACGCCGCCAAAAGCGCCTTCTCTTTGCCCGTCAGCATTTCAACCTCCTTCTCGCCTTCCGTCTGCCATACTTGCGGCCGTTTTGCCCTAACAACAAAAGAAAGCGGGAACGAGCCCACTTTCTCATGATGCGAAAGTATGTCCGCACACCTGAGTGTGCAGCTTTTTCTTTATATCACAGTTTGTTCGATCATGCCAGGGTTTTCACGGGTTTTGCCCCGTCCTTGCCCTTGAGAGCACGCCGACGGCACAAACGGGGCGCCGACGGCATCCTCCGTGGCCCCAGGGGCGCATGCCTAGACAGTAGCGCCGTCCTCCTCCACAGCAGATTCCTCCACCTCTTCGACGACATCGTTGCCCCGGTAGCTTTTCACGAACTCGATGAAATCGGCCACAGTGCGAGAGTGCACGTGCTTTTTGTGATAGGCCAGGTACACCGTGTAGAAATGCTCGGGCACGCCCTCGACGCGCACCTGCCGCAGATTGGAGAAAAGCTGGGCCCCGAGAGAATCGAGCATGAGAGCGCCAGCATTGCCGCCGTTGTAAGACAGGAACGAGCCCATGGACACATCGTCGTCGTAGTTGAGCGAGGCGCTGTGCACCTCGTGCTCCTCGAGCATGGCAGCGACGCGGTCGCCGATAGGGGTGCCCCGGCGGTACGTGTGAAGATCCACGGTGTTCAGCGTCGCAAAATCGACCACCTCGCTATGAGCCAGCGGATGGTCGTCGCGCACGTAGAGCGCCAGCTCGCACAGCTTCACGGGGAAATACTCGATCTCGGACTCGTTGGGCCGCTTTCCGCAGAAGGCCACATCGAGGGTGCCGTGGCGAAGCTGCTCGGTCAAGTAGTTGGTAAAGCCCTGAGACACCTTCACGATGACCCGGTTGTCGAACGCGCTCTCAAAATCGTGGATAAGCGCGGGGAGATAATGATCCTGCGTCGTGAACGTGGTGCCCAGGTTCACCGTGCCTAAACTGGCGTTCGAGCGAGCGCTCACCGCCGCCACGCCGTCATCAATGGCGCGCAGGGCCAAGCAAACATGCTCGTAGAACACCTCGCCATAGGGAGTCAGCGAAACGAGGCGCCCCTTGCGCTCGAACAAGGGAGCGTCGAGCTCCTTTTCAAGCGAGAGAATAGCCCCGGAGAGCGTGGGCTGGGTGATGAAGAGTTCTTGGGCGGCGCGCGTATAGTGCAGCACCTCGGCGAGCTTCTTGAAGTACTTGAGCTGAGACAGATTCATGCTTTCCCCTTGCAGGCATTGGACGGACGAAACGCAACGGAAACCGCCCTCCCTCGGCTGGGGCCCGAAGACCCCTTCGTTGCATCGATCAATGTCGCTCAGACCCCTTAAGTATACTTTAAGCGGGGCGTTAACGCCACAGACAATCCCGTGCTCCCGAGGAGGAAGGGAGCCGAGAACGCCGAAAAGCGGGGAGCTTCCACTCCCCGCTTTCTAGATCGACAGAGGTTTGCGCAAAGGCAAGGTTACTCGGTCGTCCAGTCCTTCTTGTAGCCGGCAGCGGCCTTGAAGATGTACAGGCCCAGCAGCAGGATGACCACCAGCATGACCATGGCCACGATGAAGGCCACGGTGAAGCCGAAGGAAGAGCCGATCCAAGCCCAGATCATGGCCGCGAAGGCGGCGATCAGGTTGAACACGGTGGACACGCGGGAGTAGATGATGGAGTACTCGCGGGTGCCGAAGGACTGACGGCAGATAACGGGAACCAGCACCACGGCGGTGGCGTAGCAGCCGCCGAAGATGAAGGCGCCGGCGTACATGGCGTACTCGCTGAAGGTGCACAGCCAGCAGAGCAGGATGCCGATGATGCCAGCGGCGAAGGCGAAGATCAGAGCGCCCTTGGCGTTCTTGTCGGCCACAGCGCCCAGGACCACCTTGAAGATAGCCTGGCCCACCATCATAACCGTGGACATAACGCCGCCGACGATAACCACGTCGAAGGCCACGTCGGTCAGCGACTTGGTGTAGGTGGGGAACTGCATGGCGATGAGGATGGCGATGTTGATAAGGCCGGCGAACACGCAGATGGCGTAGAACATCGGGGTCTTCATCACGAAGGAAGCGTCCAGGCCGGAGGGCTTGGCAGCCACTTCAGCACCAGAGGCGTTCTGATGCATGGAGGCGCCGTAGGGAGCCAGGCCGCAGTCCTCGGGAGAGTTGCGCACGCAGAACAGCGTGAAGGGCAACGAAGTGACCAGGGCAATAACGCCCCAGATCAGGTACAAGGTGTGGAAGTCGTAGCCGTTCGTGATCAGAGCGGTGAACACGGCGTTCCAGATGGCGCCGCCGATGCCGGTGAAGGCCATGCACAGGCCGATGAAGAAACCGGCGCGCTCAACGAACCAACGGTTGATGAGCGTGGGGATGGCCAGCCACAGGATGGTGATCTCGCCGAGGCCCAGCATAACGGCAGCCACGTAGAACAGCACGATGGTGTCCGAGAAGCTCATCAGCAGGAAGGCGCAGCCCACAAGGGCGGCGGAGATGGACAGCAGGATGCGGATGTCCATGGTTTGCAGCAGCTTGCCCGCGAACGGCGAGGCAATGGTCATGGTCAGGTACATAACGGTCACGTACATGGCAAAAGCCGTGGTGGGAACCCCCAGGCTCTCGGCGACGACGGGCTGGAACATACCCCACGTGGAAAAGCACAGCGCCGAACAACCGAACGTGATCATGATGCCGGTCAGAACGACAAGAAGGTGACGCACGCTCATCTTCTCTTTGGTAGCGGTCGCGCTCAAAATGAACCTCCTCTAGTAGCGAAACAGAAAAACTTGCGCAAACTTCGAACCCCTGTTGAACGAAAGTTCACGGGCATTGCACCCGCACTGTCCAGTCTAGCGAACTCGTCGCGGTATTTTGACGGTCAATGTTGATGGGTTTGACCATATTTAGATAGAAAAATGGGACAACATTAATTTGTTGTCCCATTATTGATAATAATTATATTCATTTACTTATAGTCAACGCCAATATATCCCCGAATCATTCCGATAGTAACTGGACACATTTTGCAGCTTGAGTATTTCTTTAGAAGCTCCGATACTTCTCCATAATGAGCGGTGCAGCGATATAGACCATCACCTGGTCGGTGCCCTCGGCAATTTGATTGCCGCGGCTGTCCTCCCAGATGCGGCTGACGCGCGAGCCCTCCGTATAGCCCAAACCGCCGAGGATCTGCATGGCGTCGGAGGCGACCTCCACCGCCGCCCGGGGCACGTAGCGCTTCATGAGCGCCACCATGAGGCGCTCCTCTTCCCCGGCGTCCTCGATTTCGCAGGCAGCACGGTACACCATGGAGCGCATGTTCTGCAGGCGCACCTCCATGTCAGTGAGCATGGTCTCAATTTGCTGGAAGCGCCCCACCTGCACACCGAAGGCCTTGCGGCTGCGCGCATGGGCCACGGCATCGTCCATGGCCGCTTGGGCAATGCCCAAGGAAGAGGCGCACAGAAGCACACGGCCGTATTCCAGCAAATGGAACAGGCGACGGAAGCCGCCCTCGGCGTCGTCGAGGCGCCATTCGGGCTTAAGCTCCACATCATCGAAGGAGATAAGGGCGAAGGGCAGCATGGACTGGCCGATCTTGCTAATGGGCACAGCGTTGATGCCCGGCACGTTGCGCGGCACGAGCCAGAACGAGAGCGAGGGATGCGCACCAGTTTCCTTCTCGTCGCGGTCGATGGCGGCGGTCAGGATATAGGGAGCGTACTCGCCGTTGTTCACGTAGGACTTGCGGCCGTTGAGCAGGATCTTGCCGTCCACGGTTTGGCAGGAGGTCTTCATGGCCATGGTGTCGGAGCCGCCGTCGGGCTCGGAGATGGCCAGGGCGAACATGAGGCGCCCTGTCTGACGATAATCGGCGGTGATGCTGGCCGCCTCGCCGCCCTGGGCGAACCCCTGCATAATATGAAGGTTGAACAAATCGTTCTGGAAAGGCAGCACCGTACCGGCGCAGCGCGAAAGCTCCTCGACGATAAGCACCTGGGAGAACAGCGTATGGGCCACATCGGCGGGCACGTCGTCCTCGGAGGTCTCGTAATACAAATCGACGAATTCCTTCATCACCGTATCGGGGAGGCCCTGATCGCGGCACCAGCGGCTTACGCGCTCGGGCGCAAAGGTTTCCATGCCGAAATTTCGAAAAGCGCCGACGAGCTTCTTCTGCTCATCGCTTAAAGTGAAGTCCACCGTCTCTCCCCTTTCATATATATAAGAGTTGCCTCCCATTAAAATAGTGATGGGAGCGAAGCGCAAGGATCATTCCCGAAAAATTGTCTAACGGCGCCGCGAGTCTGCCCCATTTTCTTACTTAATGTGAAACATAAAATTAATCTTGTCCCCTTTGTTTCCTTTATTGCTCATTCAATATAGCTAATTTTTATAGAAATAGAAGCCTTTTTTACTCATATCTTTCATATTGTCCATAGTTGGATGTCAGTAATCCTGCGAATATATAACTGCAAACAAACGAACCGCCCGACCGACACCAAAGAGAGGAAGGAGAGTCGTTCCATGACCGTCACTGAGAAACTCAATGGCTACGGACCGCTCGCCGGCATTAAAGTAGTGGAGATGTGCACCTACGTGGCCGCTCCCGCCACCGTCCGCGTTCTGTCCGAGATGGGCGCCGAGGTTATCAAGATCGAGTCCTTCGCTGGCGACACCCAGCGTACCCAGGGCCCGGGCTTCGGCTGCGAGCTGACCGACACGGAAGACCCCACCATCGACCTGAACAACACCAACAAGAACTGGGTGTCCCTGAACCTCAAGGACCCCGAGGGCTTGGCCATCGCCAAGAAGATGATCGGTGAGGCCGACATCTTCATGAACAACATGCGCACGGCCGCTCTGCAGAAGCTCGGTCTTGACTACGAGACCCTGCATGCCGAGTTCCCGGGCCTGATCTGGGGCCAGATGCGCGGCTACGGCGAGTTCGGCGAGTTCGCCCACTCCCCCGGATACGACGCGGTGTGCTGGGCTGCCCGCGGTGGCGTTGCCGGTACCTTCCCCGAGAAGGACACCTCCCCGGCCATTCCGCCTCAGGCCTTCGGCGACTACAACACCGCCATCATGATGGCTGCCGGCCTGCTCGGCGCGCTGGTGAACAAGCTGCGCACCGGTCAGGGCGAGAAGGTTGTCGTCAACCTGTACCACTCCGCCATCTGGGGCGGCTCCATCGGCCTGTGCGCCCAGCAGTTCGGTGCCGACTATCCGAAGTCCCGCACCGACGTGCCGAACCCCTTCAACAACACCTACAAAACGGCGGACGACAAGTGGCTGTACATCTGCCAGCCGCAGCACAACCGCTACTACAACGACATGATGAAGATCATCGGTCGCGACGACTTGGTGGACGACCCCCGCTTTGCCACCATCGAGAACGTCAAAGAGCATCATCTGCAGCCGGAGCTCATCACCATCCTCGACGAGGGCTTCTCCAAGAAGGACCTGGAAGAGTGGCTGAAGATTCTGGCCGAGTGGGATGTGCCCAGCCAGAAGGTCTTCCGCTTCACCGACATCCTGAAGGACGACGAGGCCTACGTCAACGACGCCATCCGCAAGGTGAACTACGAGGCCTTCGGTGAGCACGCGCTGCCCACCACGCCGATCCGTTACGCCGGCTTCGGTGACCCGCCGATCATCCTGTCCAAGCCCATCGGCTACCACACCGCCGAGTACCTCGAGAAGTACGGCTACACCCCCGAGCAGATTGCCGAGCTGGAGGAGAAGGGCGCTGTGAAGTGCTACCACGGCGAGGAAGTGCCGGACACCATCTTCAAGTCCGAGCGCCAGGCCAAGGGCGAAGCTGTCTGCAACTGGTAAGCCTCACCAACCCAACCTGCACCTGGCAGGAACGACAACCAGGCTCCTATCTCTCGAAACCCCCTCTTCGGAGGGGGTTTCCTTATGCAGAAAAAAGCCCCTCTCGCCATAAAAGCGAGAGGGGCCCGAACAGACTACCCAAGAAGAGGCGCTACATCCCCAGGCGGCCTCCCAGTTCGACGATATCAAGGCCCATCTGACGGGCCAGATCGAAGCCGATGGGATCGGCCTTTACCGAGCGCCACTGCGGGCGTCCCTCGTCGTCCAGGCCGGCAAAGCCCGTGGCAATGGCGCCCGGCGCCAGCACCGGGCCCTTGGGGCGCGGATGCACGGCGATCATCTCATGGGTGGCTAGCCAGTGATCGATCAGCTCCAGGGCGCCCTCGGCGCCGCAGTTGTTCAGACCGGCCGTGGCCAAGCCGCCGCCCAGCTTCCCCTTGAGCACGTTCTCCACCATATGGAAGGGGCGGGTGCGGTCCATGAAGTTCTTCATGCGCGCACTGACCGTGCCGAAGTAGTCCGGTGAGGCTAGCAAAATGGCATCGGCATCGCGCATCTTCTCGTACAGATCGTTCATGTCATCGGACAGCGTGCAGCTGGTGCGCCCCAAACAGGCATTGCAGCCGATGCAGAACTGGATATCGAGCTGCGCCAGCTCCACCAGCTCGGTCGACGCGCCCGCCTCGGCCGCTGCGTCCAGCGCCGCCTGCAGCAGCGCCGCCGTGCCCTTTCCCGGTCGATGGCTCCCATTAATGCCCAGTACTTTCATAGCGTTCCTTTCATACACAAGAAGCCCCACAAGGGGGCTTCTATCGACTCCGAGGTTCGCCCAAGGAAGTCAGCGAGGATCCGACAGGTGCCTGGAATTGCCCCGCCTTGGGGCCAAGTGGCCTTTGTGCCACGCCGTGCCCCAAACAAGGGGCAAGGCCAGGTGCCTGTCGGATCCGCAGCATCGACGTTCCCGTTCGTCCCGTCAGGGCGAACGGAACAGATTACATGTTGTGGAAGGCGTACTTCTCGGGGTTGGCCTTCACGTCCTCGCGGTTCTTCGGGTTCATCTTCAGGGTGCCCATGATGCCGTCGTTGGTGTTGGAGGCCAGAACCTGGTTGCGGTTCTCCATCTTGATGACGTTCTCGAAGGAGGTGCCGTCGAGCGAGGACTGCAGGCACTCCTTGGTCAGGCGCAGGCCGAACGGAGCGGTCTCGCGGCAGATCTCCTCGGCCAGGGCCACGGCGGTCTCAAGCACGTCGTCGTCGGCCACGACCTGGTTGGCGAAGCCCCACTCGTAGAGCTTCTGAGCGTCGAAGCGACGGGGGTTCATGAGGATCTCGCAGGCGCGAGCGTAGCCCACGATCTTCGGGAGGAAGAAGGCGCCGCCCATGTCGGTACCGGTGTAGCCGATGGACAGGTAGCCGGCGTTCATCTTGTAGGACTCGCCCAGGATGCGCATGTCGCAAGCGCAGGAGATGGACAGACCGCCGCCCACGGCGAAGCCCTTCAGGGCGCCGATGATGGGCTGCTCGCAGCGACGCATGTTCACGATCTGGTCGGAGCACATACGCTGCATGATGTAGAAGTCACGCTGGATACGGCCCATGTCCTCGGGGGGCTCGAGCGCGAGGTCGTTCAGGTTGAAGCCGGCGCAGAAGGACTTGCCCTCGCCGGTCAGCACGATCACACGGCAATCCTTGTCCATGCGCACCTTGATGAGGAAGTCGTTGAACTCCGCCATCTGAGCGTAGGACATGGCATTCAGGTTACCCGCGTCGTTGAAGGAGCAGATGTAGACCGGGCCGCGCTGCTCGATCTTCAGCTTCTCGTAGTCGTAGGTGAACTCGGGAAGATGATAAGCCTCCTGGTACACGCTCATGTAAAACCCCTTTCTCAAACCTTTACTCAAGTTGGTTGATTTAGCCCATCGGAATTCCCGTTCCGTCAAGCTTTGCTCTTATCATGCCTGGATTCGAACGCTATTTCCACGGACAAAAATTAATCTTTGTCCTTTTAGATACACAATTATAAGAAAGTGTGGGGTAAATTTCTCCTTAGTATTGCTGGGCTCTATTGAAGTATCGCTTCTTCCAATAATCTTTTCTCATTTGAGACTGTTTGTCCCACATACAAGTTTGTATGCTGAAAGCAAGCAACAACTCGTGGGCTATCGGCGGACGGCTTGCCCAGCAATCCTTGGAGGGGTACGAGCCAAGGCGAGCGGAACGGCAGCCGGCTGCTTTTTAGATTGAAGGTTCTCTTAGGAAGGAAGCCTATGATCACCGATCTGAAGATCAACGAGGAGCAGCGGAAGAAGTACTACGAGAAAGGGTACTGGACCGAGGACACCATCCGCGATGTCTGGGACCGCCAAGCAGCCGCCCATCGAGATGACGAGTACGTCGCCGACGACCAGGGTGCGCGCTATACCTATGGCGAGATCGACGATGCCGCCAGCCGCCTGGCCGCGTGGCTTGTGGACCAGGGCATCGAATCGGGCGACGTGGTCACCCTGCAGTTCCCCAACTGGGCCGAGTTCTGCATTGCCTACGTGGCCTGCTTCAAGGCCGGCGCGGTCATCCAATCCCTGGCCCGCAACTTCAACGGCGCCGATTTGACCTACGCCATGAACCTGGTGGGCTCGAAGGCCTACATCGGCCCCACCTACTTCCACGGTGTGAACTACGAGGAGCAGATCCTCTCCATTGCCGACGACATTCCCACGCTGAAGGCCATCGCCCTGGTGGACAAGAAGGCTCCGAAGGCCGAAGGCAGCACGCTGCCCACCGTAAGCGAGATCGTTGCCTCTACCGATCCTCTGACCAGCTATCCGTCGGTCAAGTCCGACGAAGTGGCCTGCCTGCTGTCCACTTCGGGCACCACGGGCAAGCCCAAGGAGGTTATGCTCACCCACAACAACATCCTCTTCTCCGAGGGCGTGTTCGTGAAGGGCCTCGAGCGCACGGAAGACGACGTCATGTGGATGCCTGCGCCGCTCAATCACGCGGTGGGCTTCTTCCACGGCCTGCTCTCCCCCATGCTTCTGGGCGGTCGCTCGGTGCTCATGCAGGACTTCGACGTGGAAAGCGCCATCAAGCTCATCAACGCCGAGAACGCTACCTGGTCCATGTGCTCCACGCCGTTCATCTACGACATCCTGAAGTACCTGGACGCCCATCCCGATGAGTCCATCCCGACCTATGTGCTGCACTCCTGCGGCGGCGCTCCGGTGCCCGGCGCCCTCATCGACCGCGCCCATCGCCACAACATTCTCCTCTGCGAGATCTTCGGCTCCACGGAAAGCTGTCCGCACATCTACGTGCCGCCCAGCAAGTGCGTGGAATGGAACGGCGACTGGTCCGGCGTGCCCTTCGAGGGCATCGAGGTGCGCTACGTGGACGAGCAGGGCAACGACGTGGCCCCCGGCGTGCAGGGCGAGCACATCAGCCGCGGGCCGCACCAGTTCGTGGGCTACCTGAACGAGCCGGAGCGCACGGATCGCGCCCTGAACGACGACGGCTGGTGGTTCTCGGGCGACCTGGGTTACATGGATGAAGAGGGCCGTATCCGCATCAACGGGCGCCGCAAGGAGATCATCATCCGCGGCGGTGAGAACCTGTCGGCCCGCGAGATCGACGACAACTTGGTAGGCTGCCCCGGCGTGGGCGAGTCCGCCACCATCGGCATGCCCGACGTTCGTTTGGGTGAGCGCATCTGCACCTTCGTAGCGCCTCTGGGCGACACGATCCCCACCCTTGAAAGCGTCACGGGCTACCTGGCGGAAAAGGGCATTCCGAAGCGCCTGTGGCCCGAGCGCATCGAGATCATCGAGGAGATTCCCAAGACGCTCATGGGCAAGGTGCGCCGCAACGTGCTCACCGACGAGCTGGCAAGCCGCATGGCCGCGGAAGCCTCATAGAACATTCCTATCGAAGCACGTTCACCTACGATGATCAGGGAGGTCAAACGTAGGTATCATAGTGTCAACAGGGTAATTCGGCTCTTGGGGAGGAAAGCCGAAGAAGAGAGAAGTCAGAAGGGGCTGGCATGATTGAAGATCTGAAAATCAACGAAGACCAGAAGAAGAAGTACTACGAGCAGGGGTACTGGACCGAGGACACCATCGCCGATGTGTGGCATCGCCAGGCCGCGGCCCTGGCCGAACAGGAGTACGTCTGCGACGACCAAGGCGCCCGCTACACCTACGGTGAGATCGACGACAAGGCCTCGCGTCTTGCTGCCTGGCTGGTGGCCCAGGGCATCGAGCCCGGCGATGTGATCACCATGCAGTTTCCCACCTGGGCCGAGTTCTGCATTGCCTACGTGGCGGTCCTCAAAGCGGGCGGCGTGCTGCACCCGGTACCGCGCAACTACAACGACGTGGACCTGGAATACGCCATGAACCTGGTGGGCTCCCGCGCCTACCTGGCGCCCACGTTCTCTCACAATGTGGACTACGAGGCCCAGATTCTCTCGGTCCGCGACCAAATTCCGTCTTTGAAGGCCATTGCCGTCCTGGCCAAGGTGGCCCCGAGCCACAGCGATTTGCCCACCTTCGAGGACATCTTCGCCACCTGCGAGCCACTGACGGAGTACCCGAACGTCTCGGCCGACTCCGTGGCATGCATCCTGCCCACCTCGGGCACCACGGGCAAGCCCAAGCAGGCCATGCTCACCCACAACAACATCCTGTTCTCGGAGCGCGTCTTCACCCGCGAGCTTCTGCGCACGAGCCACGATGTCATGTTTATGCCCTCGCCGCTGAACCACGCCACGGGCTTTTTCCACGGCCTCATCTCCCCTATGCTTCTGGGCGGCCGCTCCGTGCTTCAGCAGGACTTCCATCCTCGCGAGGCCATCGAGCTGATGAACCGAGAAGGGGTCACCTGGTCCATGTCGGCCACGCCCTTCATCTACGATATGCTCAACGTGCTGGAGGCCGATGAAAGCCTCAAGTTCGAGACACTGAACCTCTTCGGCTGCGGCGGCGCTCCCCTGCCCGCCTCGCTCATCGAGCTGGCCTACAAGCACGGCATTCTGCTGTGCGAGATCTATGGCTCCACGGAAAGCTGCCCGCACGTCTACGTGCCGCCAGCGAACTGCATCGAGTGGAACGGCGCCTGGTCCGGCGTGCCCTTCGAGGGCATCGAGGTGCGCGTGGTCGACGAGTTCGGCAACGAGGTGGAGCGCGGCGTCCAGGGCGAGGAAATCTCCCGCGGCCCCCATATGTTCGTGGGCTACCTGAACGAGCGCGACCGCACCGACGAATCCCTCGACGACGAGGGCTGGTTCTTCAGCGGCGATTTGTGCTACCAGGACGAGGAAGGCCGCATCCGCATCAACGGCCGTAAGAAGGAAGTCATCATCCGCGGCGGCGAGAACATCTCGGCCCGCGAGGTGGACGACGACCTCATCGGCTGCCCCGGTCTGGCCACCAGCGCCACCATCGGCATGCCCGACGAGCGCCTGGGCGAGCGCATCTGCACCTTCATTGTGCCCACCGATCCGCTGAACCCGCCCAGCAAGGAGGACCTCATCGCCTACCTGCAGACCAAGCACATCGCCAAGCGTCTGTGGCCCGAGCGCGTCGAGGTCATCGCCGAGATCGCCGTCACCGCCACGGGCAAGGTGAAGCGCTTCGTGCTGGCCCAAGAGCTGAAGGCCCGCATGGAAAGCGAGATCTAGCTCAGGCTTCGGACAACCATCCACCAGCAAGAGAAAAGGGCCCGCGGGCCCTTTTCTCGTATGCGCTTGAAGCTCCCCGGGGACGGGCTGCCCAAATCCCTGCGACGTTAGTTCCCAGATCAACCTGTTTGGTACCCCAACAAGCGACAAGAAAGCCCGCTTTGGTTCCCTCTTCTGGCAAAACACCAGGTCAGATTCTTTCTTGAAAATGAACAAGGGAACCAAAGCGGGCAATTTGGGAACCTGGCATACCCGATAGCCCGCTTAGCGTTTTCTCAGCTGAGTGCAGGCGCAGAGGGGGTGCCGGGTGTGCCGACCGAGCGAGTTCCGCAGCGACTGAAACAGCCCAGTGGGCTGTTTCACAAAGCGAGGACTGTTTGAGCGAATCGGCATACCCGACACCCCCGACTTCGGGGAGTTGCAAGCTATTTGTATTCGCGGTCGAGTTCCTTGGCGATGGTCATACGCTGGATTTGGTTGGAGCCTTCGAAGATCTGGAAGATCTTGGCGTCGCGCATGAGCTTCTCTACGGGGTAGTCCTTGGAGTAGCCGTAGCCGCCGAACACCTGAACGGCGTTGCTCACCACTTCCTGCATGGCATCGGTGACGAAGGTCTTCACGATGGCGCCTTCCTTGCGCACCATCTGCCCAGCATCCATCTGGCGCATGCAGTTGTTCACCAGAATACGGGAGGTCTCGGTCTTGATGGCCATATCGGCCAGCATCTGCTGCACCATCTCCATGTCGATGAGGCGCTTGCCGAACTGCTTGCGCTGCTTGGCGTAGGTCACGGCCTCGTCCAGGGCGCGCTGCATGATGCCCACGGCCAGGGTGGAGATGAAGGCGCGGGACAGGTTGAGGGCGTTCAGGGCAATGCTCATGCCCTTGCCCTCCTCGCCAATGACGGCCGAGGCGGGCACGCGCACGTTCTCGAGCACCACCTCTGTGGTGTCCGACAGGCGGAAGCCCATCTTGTGCTCCTTGGCGCCGGCCGACAGGCCCGGGGTATCGCCGTCGATGAGGAAGCCGGTAATGCCGCGGCCGCCGGCCTCGGGGTCGGTCTTGGCGAACACCACATAGGCCGAAGAGATGGAGCCGTTGGTGATGAAGGTCTTCGTGCCGTTGATCACGTACTCGTCGCCGTCGCGTACCGCCGTGGTGCGCATGGCGGCCACATCGGAGCCGGCACAGGCCTCGGACAGGCAGAAGGCGGCGAAGCCGTTGTTCTCAGTTAGTTCCACGAAGTGCTGGGCCTGCTCGGGCGTGCCATGGAGATGGATGTTGCGGAAGGCCACGAAGTTGGTGACAAAGGTGTCAGCGTAGGCGGCATCCACCCAGGCCAGCTCCTCGAATATCATGGCGCAGGTCTCGTAGTCCAGGCCCATACCGCCGAACTCCTCGGGGATCTCCACCATATGCAGGCCCATATCGAAGCCCCACTGGAACAGCTCTCGCGGGCACTCCCCCGCCTCATCAGCGGCGGCCACGTGGGGCATCACCTCGTTGCGCGCCACATCGCGCACCAGTTGGACAAGCTCCTTCTGCTCTTCGGTCATGGTAACGGCCATACTCTTCCTTCCTCTCCATGTATCCTTCTCTATGCTTCAAAACGCTCAAAGCGATGGGAAACCATCGACAGACGAAACGTTCAGCGAAGTCCTTGACGCCGCGGACGGCCACGCGAACCGACCGTCGCATGCCCCAGCCGCCCCAGTCGCCCCACGCGCGCGCCTGGACCAACCCGCTGAGGCCCTGAAGCGCATCTATCGCGCTCGCTCGCGATGCTCCTCGAGAATTCCCTGGTCGAATGCGTAACGAAGCTGAGCGTTCACGCTTCGCAGGGCGCCCTCGTGCAAATTGGGGGGCACGTCGTTGTACACGGCGTCCACCAAAGGCTCCGCCTCGGCCGGAATGCCGCTGCGCACCGCCGACACCACCTGGTTCAGCCGCTGAATGCGATGGCGGCGCGCCTGCTCGATGCGCATCCCCGGGTTCTCGATGACGGGCCCGTGACCGGTCAGCAGCTGCCGCACGCCCTGATCGCGCACGAGCGCAGCAAGCTTGTCCAAGCTGTTCAGGTAGGCCTCCAAGCGCCCGTCGGGCCAATAGACCATGGTGGAGCTTTGGGCGAACAGCATGTCGCCGGTGACTACCAGATCGCCATCGGGCACGTAGATACCCACCGAGTCGCTGGAATGCCCTGGCAGCGGTACCACTTCCAGCGCCAGCGACATGTCATCGAAGACCAAGGGCCCCTCGCTAAGCGTCCCGTGCTTGGCCGAGAGAATGGGCGCGCTGAACACCCGCGAGGCCAAGCTGGCGCAGCCGGCGTGGTCGAAATGGTCGTGGGTCAGCAGAATGGCGGCCACCTCGAGCCCCCGGCGACGGCAGGCCGCCGCCAGACGATCGACGCAGCTCTCATCGGGAGGGCCGGGATCCACCACCACGCAGCGCTTCTCTCCGGGCTCGGCCAAGACCCAGCTGTTCGTGCCCCGATAGGTCAGCGGCGACACGTTCTCGTGGCGCACGCATTGGGC
This sequence comes from uncultured Adlercreutzia sp., assembly GCA_910585575.1. Lineage (GTDB taxonomy): Bacteria > Actinomycetota > Coriobacteriia > Coriobacteriales > Eggerthellaceae > Adlercreutzia. Next base: position 15,226 of record CAJUFS010000011.1, read on the forward strand.
GTAGGGACCGACAAAGGCCTCGTTGGCCGGTATTTCGCCAAGACGAGCAGCCATGATCAGACCACCTCGCACATCATCGCGATGGAGCCGTCGGCGGTCTCGGTGGGCATAGGGCGCACGTGGCCGTCGAAGGGCAGCGCGCAGGCATCGTCCACCGAGGTTGCCTTGGCCAGAGAGCGCAGGTTGGAAATGGTGGGAGGCACCAGCTTGAGATACCCGTCGTCAAACCGGGCAAACGCCTCGTTGGGCGTAATCCAGGAGGACTCGACGGCCTCGGAAGTGCGTCCGTCGGCATGCTGTCCCTCGGGCAGGCGCGCCAGGAAGAAGTAGGTGTTGTAACGGCGCGTCTCGCTGGGCGGCGTCACCCAATGGGAGCGCAGGTGCAGAAGGTCGCTGCGCAGCACGAGCCCCTCCCGATTCAGGAATTCGCCGAACAACAGCGAGCGCTCGGCAATGGCCGCGCGCTCGAAGGCCCAGTGATCGCCGCGCGCATCCCGCGCCATGGCGCCGTCGGCCGTGGAGGCCAGCAGCACGCCGCTCTCCTCGAACAGTTCGCGCGCCGCCGCCACCAGCACCGCCTGGGCCAGATCCGGCGTGCAGTCCATGGCCTGGGCCCAGGTCTCGGGGTCCGGACCTCCCCAGGCGCCGTCGAACTCGCGGTCAGACGGGTCCATGCCGCCGCCGGGGAACACAACGGCATCGGGCACAAAGGCCATGGTGGAGGCGCGTCGCAGCATGAACACGTCCACCGGCCCCTGGGCCGGCTCCAAGACGGGCTCGCCCAAGCGGCCGAATTCGTCGCGCTCCCAGGCGCGATGGTGCGGCCGCGCGGCGCTTACCAGCAGCACCGTGGCCGCATAGCGCGGCTCCACCACCTCGACTGCCGCCGGGTCGGCCAGAAATTGCCGCGCGCGCTCGGCCGTGGGTGCCTCGATGTCGTAGGTAAGCCAGCAGCCGGGACTAATGGCGTCCCTTACCGTGCACGTTCTCTCATGATTCGTCATCCCATGCCCCTGCCATAAGTTCTGCGATGTCCAGGACATCCTTGTTCCCCTCGAGCGTCGTCATGCCATCGGCCAACATGGTCAGGCAGAACGGGCACGCCGTCGCCACGGCATCGGCCCCCGTGGCCAAGGCCTGCTCGGTGCGGGCCACGTTGATGCGCTCGCCGGTATTCTCCTCAAGCCACATACGGCCGCCGCCGGCACCGCAGCAGAAGCTGTGCTTGCCATGGCGCTCCATCTCCACCACGGTGGCACCGGTCTGCGCAATCACCTGGCGCGGGGCATCGTATACGTCCTGATAACGGCCAAGGTAGCACGAATCGTGGAAGCATACCGTCTCGTTCACCGTGCGCGGCACCTCCAGGCGCCCCTCGCGCACCAACTGGGCCAAAAGCTCGCTATAGTGGATCACTTCGAAGTTTCCGCCCAGCTGCGGATAGTCGCGGGCCAAAGACTGGTAGCAGTGCGGGCACTGCACGATGATCTTCTTCACCCCATAGGCCTGGAGCGTGGCGATGTTCTCACTGGCCAGCATGAAATAGACGAACTCGTTGCCCATGCGTCGGGCCGAATCGCCGCAGCACTTCTCCTCGTTGCCCAGGATGGCGAAGTCCACGCCGGCTTTCTTCAGCAGCTTGACCAGGGCCAGCGTCACCTTGCGGTTACGGCTGTCGAAGGCTCCCGAGCAGCCGGGCCAGTACAGGTACTCGGCCTCGGGATGCTCGGCCAAGGTGGGCACGTCCTGGCCCTCGGCCCACTTCGCCCGGGTTTGCCATCCCAGACCCCAGGGATTGCCGTTGTTCTCCATGTTGCGGAAGGTGGCCTGGGCCTCCGGCGGGAAGGCGCTTTCCATGGACACCTGGTAGGTGCGCATTTTCACAATCTTCGGCACATGCTCGAGCAGGGCGGGGCACTCTTCCATGCACGAGGCGCAGGTGGTGCACGACCACAGGGCCTCGGGCTTGATCACGTCGCCCACCAAGGTGCGGTCGACGATGGCGCGGTCGGCCTCGGACAGATCGGCCTGCTCCAGAAGCTCGGCCGTGGGAGGCATCTCCTCGCCTTCGGCCAGGGCCTTGCGAGCCTTCTGCTGCACGTTGTAGACGATGGGGCCGCGCTGCTCCAGTTCGCCCAGCATATCCTGCATCAGGGCCTTCGGCGAGAGCGGCTTGCCGGTATTGAAGGCGGGACAGGCCTCCTGGCAGCGATTGCAGCGCGTGCAGGCCTCGGTGTCGAAGAGGTCCTTCCAGGTCATCTCCTCCAAGGTGCCCACACCCATGGTCAGCAGGTTCTCGTCTTCCATGTCGATGAAGGGCAGTTCCCCCTTCGGCGCCAGCGAGCGATAGAAGGCCGCAGCGGGCACGAGCAGCACATGGACGAGCTTCGAATAGGTCCAGTAGGCGATGATGCCGAAGGCCAGGGCCAGGTGGAACCACCAGAAGAGCTGATGAGCCACATGCAGCTGCTCGGGCGTCCAGGTAACGAACAGCTGAGCGAAAAGACTGCCAATGGGCGACCAGGCGCGCCACGGATCGTCCGTGGCCTCGATGCGCATGCCCTCGACGATGAAGCCCGTGATGCCAATGACCAGCAGCGCCACCAGCACGATGATGTCCTGGGGTTTCGTGTCCAGGCTTTTGTTCACCAGACGGCGAATGATGCAGCCGATCATGGCCATGCAGAAAGCGGCGCCGGCCAAGTCCACCGTCAGGGACAGGAAGTACAGATAGAAGTCGCCCTGCACCGTGGGCAGCCCCAAGTCGGCCTGGGCCGCCACGGTTACCGTGGCCACCAAAAGGATAATCATGGCCACGTACATGAACAGGTGCATGATGCCCGAGCCCTTGCGCTCGAGCACTTTAATTTGCAGCAGGGAGTCTTTGGCGGCCCCAATCAGGCGCTCTTTCCAATGCGAGGTGCGGTCCTCGGGCTGGCCGATCTTCCACAGGCGCCAACGGCGCACGAAGAAGAACACCGCCGCTCCCAGAGCCAGCAAAAAGAGCGGATACATGATCCAGCTGTTGTCGATATTCCACAGTACCTCACGGGTGGGTGTCTCGCCCATCGGTGCGCACGCTCCTCTGCCTCGCTTGCTCCCCTACGATTGAACGCGGGCCGCCAGCTCCTTCTGGAGCAGGGGCACGGCGTCGAACAAATCAGCCACAATGCCGTAGTCGGCCAGCTCGAAGATCTCGGCCTCGGGGTCTTTGTTGATGGCCACCACGCACTTGGAAGCGGCCATGCCGGCCATGTGCTGAATGGATCCGGAAATGCCGCAGGCAATGTAGAGCGTGGGGGCCACGGTCTTGCCGGTCTGGCCCACCTGGTACTGGATGTCCACCCAGCCCTCGTCCACGGCGGGACGCGAGGCGCCCACGGCACCCCCCAGGGAGTCGGCCAGAGCTTCGATAACCGCAAAGCCCTCGGGGCCCTTGCAGCCGCGGCCGCCGGACACCACGATGTCGGCCTCGCCCAAATCCACGCGGTCAGAAGCCGAGCGCACCACGTCCTGGATGGCCTTCGCACAGGCGGCGGCGTCGGCCGGGGCCGTTACCACCTCGACGGCACGGCCCTCGACGGCCTCGCCCAGGGGCAAAGCCTTGGGACGCACCGTGGCCACCACGGGAGCCGTCACGCCGTCCTTGAGCGCCACGCGCTCCACCACCTTCGCCGTATAGGGCAGACGCGAGAACACCACCGGCGCGGCCGCCTCGATAGCCACCACGTCGGACACGAGTGGCGCCCCCAGCTTCTGAGCCAGGGCCGGCGCCACTTCGCGCGCCTCAGCGCCGTCGGCCATAAGCAACACGGCGGGAGCTCCCTCACCCGCCAGCGCGGCCAAGGTGCGACCGAGCGCCTCGGCGCCCAAGCGCTCCTCGGAAGCCGTGACGCGCACCAGGCGATCGGCGCCCCAAGCTGCCACCTCGGCATCGAGCGCGCCCTCGGGGTCGTTCCATACCACTGCCGCAACGGACGCTCCCTGAGCGTCGGCCAGAGCGCGGGCAGCGCCCAGCATCTCCTTGTTCACTTGACGAAGCGTCTGTCCGGCACCGTTGATGCCCACCCAAATATCAGCCATGGTAAGCCCTTTCAATGTATAGCGAATAGCAACAGATTCCTGTAAGACAGCGCGCGGCGCTTAGAAGACCTTGGCCTCTTCAACCAGCAAACGAGTCGTTTCAGCCACCGCCTCGTTCCACTCGCCCTCGATGATGCGGCCGCCGCTGCGGGCCGGCTTCAAGGTGCGCTCGACCACCGTCAGGGCGTCCAAACCGTCGCCCTCAATGGCCAGATCGGCCACAGGCACTACGTCGCTCTTCTTGCGACGGGCCTGCATGACATCGCGCACTGAGGGGTAACGGGGCTCGGCCAGGCCCTGCTGCGCGGCCACCACGGCAGGAAGGGGCAGCGACGCCACCTCGACGCCGTCGTCTACTTCGCACGAAACCGTCGCGGTACCATCGGCCACTTCAAGGCCCGTGGCCATGTTGGCAAGGGGAAGGTCCAGCAGAGCGGCCATACGGCCCATGACCTGGGCGCTGGCCGTATCGCCCGACTTCCAACCGCCCATGATAAGGTCGGCCCCGCGATCCTTGACGGCGGCGGCCAGGGCAGCGGCCACGAAAGCCGCGTCGCGCTCGAGCCACTGATCGTCCTCGATGAGCACGGCATCGTCGGCGCCCATGGCCAAGCCGTGGCGCACGGCGGACAGGCAATCTTGGGTGCCCAGGCAGACAAGGGTAACGGTTCCGCCCAGCTGCTCCTTCAGCTGCACGGCCCGCTCCACGGCGAATTCGCTGTAGGGATCAATGACCAGGGTCTGCCCCTCCAGGACCACATCCCCGGCGCTGTCGAGCTCGATGACCGCTTCGGTATCGATCACTTGCTTCACGCACACAATAATGTTCATCTTTACCCTTCCCGCTCTCTCTTTTTCAGCTTATTGACTATTGTACGGGAGGCTTATTCGCAGCAACATACATACTCAAGGCCTTTTGACCGTGAGTGATGGACGAATTAGCCCATTTGGGTAAATTTAATATTGGATTATTTCAAAGCGAAAGGGACAAAACCTATAGCTTGGGGAAATACTGGGATGGAACAACCCCTAAGCCACAGGCTTTTGTCCTACTTCTGCGGCGTGACTCCCAATTCGGCGTACTTGCGAATGAGCGCCTCGTTGGCGCAGGGGGGCACGAACTGCGACACGTCGCCGCCCAGCGAGGCAATCTCGCGCACAATGGACGAGGACAGGTACATGTGCTGAGGCGTGGACATGATGAACACCGTCTCCAGCTCCTTGTCAAGCTGATAGTTCAGCGCCGTCATCTGGAACTCGTACTCGAAGTCGGTAATGGCGCGCAGGCCCTTGACCACGGCCGTGGCGTCCATACGCCGGGCGAAATCGACGAGCAGCTCGTCGAAGGCCTCAACGCGCACGTTGGGCAGATGGGCCGTGGCCTGGCGCACCAGCTCCACGCGCTCGTCCAAGGAGAAGAGGGGCTTTTTCTTAGCCGAAACCGCCACCGAGACGATGACTTCGTCCACCAGCTGCGAGGCACGGGAGATGATATCGATATGACCCACGGTAATAGGATCGAAGGTACCCGGAGTAAGTGCGCGCTTCAAAAGACCCTCCTGTCATTTGCGAGGGCCTCTGCGTCCCCCGCGCTTAGCGATGATCCCAGTGTAATAGAGCCCTCGGGCGTCGATGAGATCGTTTGGTGCAATTGTAGGAAATCGACTGAAAACGGTATATACACATATATTCATTTTTGTCCATTAAATTGCTTTCAAATTGGCACATTTCACCCGTAAAAGCGCTATTCTCCCCTTTTCATTTTGGATTTATTGCTAAAATAGTCCCATAAATAAGCATCAATGAGGAAATGAGGGGCTATGCAGGTTCATACCGTCCACGAAATCGACTGCTCGGTAGAGCAGATCGATCCTGCCGTGGTCGAGGCCTTCCTCGACCAGGAACTAAGCGATGATCCTATGCTGGTCGACTCCATTGCGCCCATGGCCGACGCCCTGTGCGCCCAGCTGCGCCCCCGCGGCGTGTACAAGCTGTTCAACCCGGCCACCTGCACGCTGCCCCCCAAGTATGTGACCCCGGCCATCAAGCTGGTGGGCACCTTGGCCATCCTCTACGGCGAGGCTGCCTACGAGCGCATGAGCGACGCCGAGCACACCGCCATGGTGGTCTCCACCGTGGGCACCAACGAGGAAATCGAAGCGCTCCACGACCGACTGGTTCACAACGAGCTCGACGAGCTGCTGTTCCGCGCCTGCCTGGAGGCCCTCACCTCGATGGCCGCCGACAAGCTGGCCGCCGCGGTGGCCGACGACGCCCACGAGCGCGGGCTGCATCGCGGCAGCACCCTGGAGTCGGGCACCGAGGACTTCCCCCTCACCATGAACAAGACCCTCGTGTTCTTCACCCAGGCGGAGAAGCGCCTGGGGCTCACCTCCGATGACGAGGGCGCGGTATCAGATCAGTGGAGCACCCTCGGCATCATCGGCCTGTACAACGAGACCAAGAAGAAGCGCCGCGGCTGCGCCTACTGCCACAACGTGAAAACGTGCACCATCCGCAAGATCGGCATGACCTGCCACGGCCGTCGCACCAAGGCGAAAATCCGCAAGCGCATCGAAGAGGCTGAAGAGGCCAAGAGCGAATAAGGTCTTCCTCTTCGGCGCCCTCCCCCATCTCCCCGAACTTGCAGGGCCCGCGGATAATCCGCGGGCCCCTTTTCGTGCTTGTCTCGACAAGCGACTTCCTCGCCAGAGCACCATCCCCGAACATGTTTCAAGTGCAACGGTCAATTTCAGTCGAATTGATGCGCGAACCTCTTGCTGCACAAAAAAAGAGAACCCGCCGAAGCGGGTTCTCTTGCAGAGCGATAGTGCTCGAGCTTAAGCGGCTGGCGCCAACTTAGATGGTCCAGAGGTAATCCGGATCCTGCTCGGCCTTGGCGTACTCCTTGAGGATGCCGCGACCGGAGATGTGCACCATGATCTCGACGGTGCCACCACCGATCTGGAAGCCACGGCAGTCGAGCATGAGGCGGGACACGCGGGTCTCATCGGTGAAGCCGAGGCCACCCATGAGCTGCAGGGCGCGGGAGCACACGTCGGTCAGAGCCGGCGCACCGTAGCGCTTCAGCATAGCGGCGTCGTTGTTGACCGGAATGCCGTTGTCCATCTTCCAGCAGGTGCGATACAGGAAGTTACGGGTGTTGGTCAGAGCGATCTGCATCTCAACGATGTGCTCCTGAACCAGCTGGAAGGTCTTGATGCCCTTGCCGAACTGCTGACGCTCGTTGGTCCACTTGCAAGCGTCGTCCATGGCAGCCTGAGCCTCGCCGAGGAGCTCGGCCAGCAGCACGCAGCGCTCCCACTCGAAGTTCTTCATGAGCTGCAGGAAGCCCTTGCCCTTGATGCCCAGCAGAGCGCTCTCGTCAACCACGACGTCGTCGAAGATGATCTTGGAGAAGGGCATGATCTGCATGCCGATCTTGTTCAGCGGCTCGATGGTGACGCCCTTGGAGTTGGCGGGCACCAGGTACATGGACATCTCCTTGTTCTCGGGAGAGGGGTCCTCGTCCTTGCACACCACGATGAAGCCGTCGGAGTTCTCACCGGAGGTCACCCAGGTCTTCGTGCCGTTGATGTGGATCTTGCCGTCGGCGTCCTTGGTGGCGGTGGTGGTCATGTACTGGTTGGCGGAGCCGGCCTCGGGCTCGGAGATGGCCAGGCAGTACGGCGGGTAGCCGTTCTCCTGGTAGTAGTCGATGGCGTACTGGATCTGCTCAGGGCTGCCGAACTCGACCATGTCGAACATGATGAGCAGGTTGGGAGCCATGGGGATGTTACCGCCGCAGTGGTTCAGCTCCTCGATGATCATGGCCATGGTCTGATGATCAACGGGCTTTCCACCGTACTCCTCGGGCAGACCGTACATTCCCCAGCCGTCGTCAACCCAGGCCTTGGCAACCTCGGGAGCGATGCCGCGGTTCTTGTAACCGGCAGCGATAACTTCCTCGGTCAGGTGCTTCTTGCCCCACTCGCGAATGCCGCGCTTGATCTCGAGCTGCTGCTGGGAATAGCTGAAATCCATTTCTTCCTCCTTAAGGAACCTTTGCCTTCTATTCAAAACGCTCCTGCGTTTGAACCCATTGAAAAGTGCGGGCACCGGATTTGTTCACGACGCCCGCCGTGAAACCTGCTGGCTAGATGGCCATCGAGGCCTCGTAGCCGCCCTTGACGGCCTCGAGGGTGCGGTACACCTTGCCGTCGGGGGTGGTGGCGTCGCCGATGAGCTTGGCATGGGGCCAAACTTTGACAACCTCGTCGTAGAGCTTCGTGTTGGACTCGACGCCCAGGGAGGTCAGCACGGTATCGCACTCGAGCAGCTGCTCCTCGCCGGTCTCGATGTTCTTCACCTTGGCGCCCTTCTTGGTCACCTCGATGAGCTTGGTGAGCGGCATGAGCTTCACGCCCTTGGACTTCACCAGGTTGATGGTGGGGTTCTTGTCGATGATGCCGATGCCGTTGCCCATCTTCTTGGCCTCGTCGATGACCGTGATCTCACGGCCGTCGCACATGGCCTCGGCCACTTCCAGACCGGCGAAGCCGCCGCCCACAACGACGACCTTCTTGCCCACGATGGCAGTCGGGCCGCTCTTCATGTTCAGACCCATGCGCATGAAGCCCACGGTACCGCCCTGAGCCTTGATGGCAGCCACAGCGGCCTTCCAGATCATGCCCTTGCCCTCAGGAACCACGCCGTTGCACATGGCCTTGATATCCTCGGACTTCACCACGTTCTTGCCGTCGATGCCGGGCACGTCCAGCGGGATGATGCCGCCGCCGGGAGACAGGATGACCTGGTCGGGGTTGAGCGACTTCAGGTAGTCCACGTCGACGTCCTGCTTGAGCACCACCTTGATGTTGTCATGCAGCTTGGCCTCGCCCTGCCAGTAGGACACGAGGGGCTCGATGTTGGCATTAAGCACCTGGGCCATGTTCAGCAGACCGCCCACGCGATCGGAGTGATCCACCACGGTCACCTTGTGGCCGCGCAGAGCGGCAACGCGGGCAGCCTCCATGCCGCCGGGGCCGGCGCCCACGACAACCACGTGCTGCTGCTCGGTCGCCGGATGATCCTCGGGCAGACCCACTTCCACGCCCTGCCACACGTTGGCGTTGACGGAGCACTGGCACGGCTTGCCGATGAAGATGTTGTCCAGGCAGCGGGAGCACACGATGCAGGGGCGAACCTGCTCGGGATGGCCGGCAGCCACCTTGGCGGCCGTGGCCGGGTCGGCGATGAACTGACGGGCCATGCCCACCGCGTCGCCGTAGCCCTCGTTGACCACCTTGTCGCACATGTCCAGCGTGTTGATACGAGTGCCGGGGAACACGGGCTTGCTGGTCACGGTCTTGCACTGCTTGGCCAGGTCGATGAACTCGCCCTCGGGGACGATCTGGTTGGCCACGGGGCGCGGAGCCTCATGGAAGCCGGCCTGGATGGACCAAGCGTCCACGCCGTGAGCCTCGATGATCGGAATGAGCTCGAGGGTGTCCTCGATGCGGTTGCCGTCGGGCATGAGGTCGTCGGCGGAGATGCGGACCAGGATCGGCATGTCGTCGCCGCAGGTCTTGTGGATCTCGTCGATGATCTCGGTCAGCAGGCGGGCGCGGTTCTCCGGGCTTCCGCCGTACTCGTCGGTACGATGGTTGGAGTACTTGGACAGGAAGCGCATCACCATGTAGCCGATACCGGCGTGAATCTCGATGATGTCGATGCCGGCGTCCTTGCAGCGCTTGGCGGCCTCGCCGTACTGCTTCACCACGATGGCGATCTCTTCCTTGGTGTACTCACGCTCGGGCATGCCCACGAACGGACCTGAGGGCACGTCCTTGGACGGAGCGTAGGACAGCAGCGGATCGTCGCCGTTGGCGCGCCACTCGTAGCACAGCTGCAGCTGAGCGGCCACCTTCGCGCCATGCTTGTGGCACACTTCGGCGATCTTCTGATAACCCGGGATGAACTGGTCGTCCCAGCAGCCGCAAGCACCGGTGGTTGTATGGTACTTGGGCTCGGTGCCGAAGCAATCGCACACGTAGCAGGAGCCGATCTCGATCAGGCCCACGCCGCCCTTGGCGCGCTGCTCGTAGAAGTCCACCAAGTCATCGGTAACGTGATAGTTGTCCACCTTCTCGATGGTCATAGGCAGCATCACGAAACGGTTGCGCAGCTGCACGTTGCCGATATTGAGCGGCTCCAGAAGTTTCTGGTACTTCGCCACAGCTTACTCCTTTCATTACTTCCCCACAGAATGTAAAGGTTATTGAGAGTTCTTCCCTCAAGTCTCCTCGTGACTTTTATTCTACGCACTTCACTTCGTTTTACGATGGACAGATTTTTAATTCTGTGTATTCTTGTATCGGCTTTTATCGTTGAACTATAGGATTTATCGCCAAATTTAATAGGTTTTGCCCATCAATTGGGACATTTTTAATGGTTCATTGCAAAACCTATTACACATTTGATTAAATATGTCCTAAACCTGAGCGAAATTGCGTATAATAGGCCCGGAAGCTTTCCGAGGAGAGGAAGGATGCTGCGAGATGAACGCCCTCAATACTATGCTTCTTATTTCAGACGCGTTCGTGTCCCTGTGCGATGAGATGCCGCTGCGCAAGGTGTCCATCAGCGACATCGTCGAGCGCACCAACAAGAATCGCAAGACGTTCTACTATCACTTCGAGAACAAGGACAAGCTCATCATCTGGATCTTCCGGTACGACCTGGGACAAGTGCTCAAGCAGCACTTCTCGGAGTCGGTGCTGCTTTACGAGGACGACGCCGAAAACCCCTGCGCCCGCTTCCCCTACTATATTATGCAGAAGTCCGGCGTGCGCTCTTTGGACCACGCTGAGTTCTTCGAGTGCTTCGCCGAGGTGCTGGAGGGACGCCGCAACTTCTACCGCCAGGCGCTGGTGGACAACGGCCCCTATTCCCTGCGGAACTACCTCTACGCGCTTTATCTTGACGCCATGAAAAAGGACATCGACATCATTTTGTCCAACCGCTACCTGCCGCGCGAGAACATCGACTTTTTGGCCGAGTTCTACACTTGCGCGTTTCTGTACTACTACATCCGCCGCTGCGACCAGAACTCCGTCGAGCATCTGGCCAGCGACTGCGGTCCTTTCGCCAACATCATTCACAACTCCCTGGAAAACGAGATCAAAGAGGCGCAGATGCGCCGTAATCTCTAGGCGATTCAGAACCTAAAACACCCGTGTCGCCCCCCTTCCGGGCGGGCGCCGGCGCGTCGCAATCTTCAAGCGCCCCAAGGCGGCTAGGCCATAGACGCCGAGGGGCACATTATAGAAAGCGCCTATGGAACAGGACGAACATGGGCGCGTTTCCCATTAGACTTTTTGCCTCTCAGGCTGGCAAACTGTTGATAAGGCATAACGCGGGCAGCGCGTCGGACGCGTCGGCTCGCCGGAGCGAGGGTAAGAACGACAAGGAGAAGCTATGAAGTTGACTGAGCAGGAGTTCCGCGCATTCCTCAAGACCGTCCGCGAGCTGGCGGAGGGCCCCTTCGAGGAGATGCAGAAAGAGGTGGAGGTCACCAACAAATTCCCCCAGGAATTCATCGACATGGCCATCGCCAACAACCTGTACCGCTACGCGCTGCCCGAGGAGTACGGCGGCTGGGGCTTCAACGAAAAGGAAATCCTTCAGGTGCAGGAGGAGTTCTCCCGCGGCCCCGGCGGCATGCGCATGCATCTGCACTACGCGGCCGATCTGAACTGGCGCATCCTTGACGACTACGGCTGCGACGAGCTGAAGGCCGAGTTCATGCCGCAGTTTGCCGACAAGTCCGTGTTCACCTGCTTCGCCTTGACCGAGCAGACCGGCGGCACCGGCGCCGACGTACACACCACCGCCGTGAAGGACGAGAACGGCAACTGGGTTCTCAACGGCGAGAAATGGCTCATCTCCCACACCGACGTGGCCCAGTACGCCTACGTCATCGCGCAGACCGACCCCGAGAAAGAAGGCGACGAGCGCCTTTCCGCCTTCTGGGTGCCCATGGACGCCCCGGGCTTCGAGCTGGTGCCCATGCCCCACATGATGGGCTGCCGCGGCGCCGGCCATGCCGGCTTCAAGATGACCAACGTGGTGCTGCCGCCCAAGTTCCTGCTGGGCAAAGAGGGCCAGGGCATGGAAGTGGCCATGCACTCGCTGGCCGTCTCCCGCGTGCACATTGCCGATTCCAACCTGGGCATGTGCCAGCGCATGCTGGAGATTTCCATCGCCCGTGCCCGCGATCGCGTCACCTTCGGCAAGCCCATCATGCAGCGCCAGGCCATCAAGATGAAGCTGGCGAACATGGCTACCATGATCCACGCCCTGCGCTGCATGGTCATCGAGTTCGCCGACGAGTACGACAAGGATCCCCACGGCCCCTACATCGCCGAGAAGGCCGCCATGTGCAAGCTGTTCTCCATCGACACCACCCGCGTGGTGTCCGACGAGATGCTGGAGATCTTCGGCGGCGACGGCTACTTCGAGGACTCCCCTTACGGCCCCACCGAGCGCCTGTACCGCGACGTGCGCGCCATGTGGCTGGAGGAGGGCGCGCCCACCATTCAGCGCATCACCATCGCCCGCGAGATGGACAAGCACAACGGCATCGTGGAATACCCCGAGCAGAACTGGATTGCGGGCACGAACCTATAGGCTCAGCCGCGCAACTGGCGCGGATGCGCGAGTCTTACCAACGCGAGCAACGCTCTAACCCGCATTACGTCCCCCGGACAAGCGAAATGGCCCCGAAAGGGGCCATTTCTTGTTGGTGCGGCAGAAAACGTAGGCGACATTCCTCCAAGTTCCAAAACATCCAGGCAACATCCCCCCTAAGCTCCAGAACTAAGTTCCAGAATCGGGCGGTTTGGTTCCCTCGTTGCCATGGAAGGTAAAAGCTGACCTGGTGTTTTACTCGTAATAAGTACCAAATCGACCGATTTTGGCTTCCCACAGGGAACCAAACCAGCCATTCCTGGAACCTAGGAGGGGCGCCTCCACCAGCACCGCGCCCGCTTGCTCGGCCTTCGGCCTTGCGCGCGGTTGCTAGGCGATTGCGGGTTGCTCCACCAGTCCGCGGACGGGGGCGGTGTCCCGCTCCGGGCACGCGCCGCTCCGCTGCTCGCTTCGCTCGGGCGCTGCGCTCCCTCATGCTTTCACTTTGCGGCCTTCGGCCGCCTTTTCAAGGCAGTGTTCAGACGGTGCCCTCCGGGGACGCCGCCCCCGCCCGCTGCTCTGCCATATTTGCATAGAGGCCCCGTCGCCTGCGCGACGGGGCCTCACTTGGTTCCGCGGGTGTCCTTACTCTTACCCGAAGCGGTACTCCACTCCCATGGTGGGCTGGGGGTTCTCCCACTTCTTGACGATGGTGTCCTCGCAGGCGATGCGGCAGGTGCCGCACTCGAGGCAACCGGCGTAGTCGAAGCTGGTGGCGCCGTTCTCGTCGATCTTGTACAGGGCCGCGGGGCAGACGCGCACGAGCTTCTTGAATTCCTCGATGTCCGGATCCTCCACGAGCTCGATGTGGGCGTTCTCTTCGTCCACCTCGTACTTGTTCACGGCGATGAGCTCGTCAACGTTCACCGTGATCGGTGCGATCTGACTCATAGGGCCTTCACCGCTCCTCTCATGTCGCGGGCCAGCTTGAACAGGCCGCGCTTCTTCACAATGGGCATGATGCGCTTGGTCAGGTGCTGCTGGGGCTGGCCATCCACGCAGAACATCGCGTTGAAGATCTCGCGCACCATGACCGGGTAGTCCGTGAACATGGCGTCCCACTCTTCCATGACGTGGGGCCACTTCTGGAAGGTCTCCAGGTCCTTGATGACGAAGGAGTTCTCCATGCGGGTCTTGTAGCCGTTAAGGCCCGCGGCGCTCGTGTCGCCGGCGTCCAGGGCCTCGACGGCGGCCTCGCCGGCCATGCGGCCGGAGGCCACGGCGAAGTCCATGCCGCGCACCTGGTAGCCCATGTTCATGCACAGGCCCGCGGCCTCGCCGGCAACCAGGGCCCCGTCGAACACGTACTGCGGGATCATGTTGTAGCCGCCCTCGGGCACCATATGGCCCGAGTGCTCCACCATCTTCGCACCGCGGATGATGGGCGCCACGGCCGGGTGGTTTTTGAAGTCCTCGAGCATCTGGTACACCGGCGTGGGGTTGTCGGCCTCGGCAGCCGTGGAGATAGTGGCCACGAGCCCCAGGCTGATGGAGTCCTTGTTCGTGTACAAAAAGCCGCCGCCCACCTTGCCGTGGGTGCAGTCGCCCACGAACAGCATGGCCGCGCCCTCGCCCTCGGGCACGAGGAACCGGTCCTCGATGACGTTCGCCGGAAGCTCGAACACTTCCTTGATGCCCACGGCCATCTGGTTGGCCTTCGGGCGCGGGTTGCCCAGGCTGCGCTCGCACAAGAGCGAGTTCACGCCCTCGGCCACGATGACCACCTCGGCGGTGATCTCGTCCTCGCCGGCGCGCACGCCGACGACCTTGCCGGACTCGTCGCGGATGAGCTCCTCCACGGCGATGCCGCAGATGTACTCGGCCCCGGCCTCCTCGGCCTTCTCGGCCAGCCACTGGTCGAAGGGCCCGCGCAGCACCGCGTAGGAGTCGGCGCCCTCGCGCGCCAGCTCGGGGCTGGTGAAGTCAACGGTCATGGATGAGGCGGGGTCCATCAGCGCGATGCGCTCGTGGGTGATCTTGCGCTCGAGCGGCGCCTCTTCCTCGAAGTTCGGGAACACCGGCTTCAGGGAATGGCTGTAGATGCGGCCGCCGGTCATGTTCTTGGCGCCGGCGAAGTTGCCGCGCTCCACCACGAGCACGCTCTTGCCCGCCGAGGCCGCCGTGTAGGCCGCCACGGCGCCGGCGCAGCCAGAGCCGACGACGATGATGTCGAAGTCTGCCACTTCTCTCTCCTTTACCTTGGAAGGCCTACAGGGCCGCGATCACCGCGGGCATCACGTCGGCGATGTCGCCCACCAGGCCGTAGTCGCACTGCTTGAACACCGGCGCGTTCTTGTCCTTGTTGATGGCGAACACCGCGCCGGAGCGGTTGCAGCCCACCATGTGCTGCATCTGGCCGGAAATGCCGCAGGCCACGTATACCTTCGGCGTGAGCATGAGGCCAGACACGCCCACGTAGGTGCTCTGGGGCATCCAGTCCACGCCCTCGGTCAGCGGACGGGAGCAGGCCACGCCGCCGCCCAGCTTGTCGGCCATCTGACGGGCCCAGTCAAGCTGCGCTTCCTCGGTGAAGCCACGGCCAGCGGCCACCACGGCGTCAGCCTTGAACAGGTCCGCGCCGCCCTTCTCGCGCACACGGGAAGACTTCAGGCGCAGCGGCTTGGCCGGGGCCACCCAGGCGGCCTCCTCCACGGTGCCGGCACCGGACGGGGTGGCTTCGGCGAAGGTGCCGGGAGCCACGGTATAGAACGCCACGGCACCCGCGGGTTTCTGCACGCGCTCGCCCACGCCACCGAAGTACAGGCTCTCGGCGCCCTCGGAGGTGATGGCGCTCACGTCGGTGATGACCGAGGCGCCGACAGCGGCGGCCACGCGGCCCACCACGGACTTCACGTGGCGGGTGGGTTCGGCCAGCACCACCTGCGGCTGCTCGGCATCGAAGACGGCCTGCACCGTGGCAGCGGCGTCGTCGGCCACCGCGCCCTCGGGCACGTTCACCACGACGGTCTTGTCAGAAGCGCCCTCGGGGGTGGCGCCGAAGGTGACGAGGACCACCTCGTCGGCCAGGGTGCGGGCGCCGGCGGCAAGCTCCACGGCGGCGTCGGAATGCTCGGCAATTACCAGTGCTTTCATAATCAGCTCTGCCTTTCTTCTTGAATGAAAACGGGAATCGACTTAGAGGGCGGCCTTCAGGGCGGCCACGAACTGCTCGATGGCGCCATCGGCGGAGGCGTCCTGCACGTTGCAGGCGCGCTCGGCCTGCTGCGGCGCGGCGCAGGAGACTACCTCGATGGTGCGCTCGGCGGCCACGGGAGCGCCGGACACCTCCATGGGCTTCTTGCCGGCAGCCAGGATGTCCTTCATGCCGGGAATGCGGGGCTCGGCCACATCGGGAGACACGGCCACCACGGCAGGCAGCGGCACTTCCACTTCCTCGATCACGTCTTCCAAGGTGCGCTCCACCACAAGGGCGTCGTCGGCGGCCTCGATGCGGGTGACAGCGTTCACCGAGGGCACGCCCAGAGCCGCGGCCAGCTGCACGTCCACCTGCTGCGCGTAGTCGTCGGCCGAGCCGTCGCCGCACAGCACCACGTCGTAGTCCATCGTGCCCAGCACGGCAGCCAGCTGAGCGGCAGTGCCGTGGGCGTCCAGGCCGGCGCAGGCGTCGTCGGCCACCATGCGCAGCGTGTCGACGCCGCGGGCCAGCACGTTCTTCTTCAGCTTGGAGTCATCGATAGAGGCGTCGCCCACGGTCAAGGCGGTCACCGTGGAACCCGGGTTGGCAGCGGCCAGGGCCGCGGCCGCCTCGATGGCATTCAGGTCATAGGCGGACACAATGCCCTTGGCCTTCGAGAAATCCAGGGAGCGATCGGCACCGATCTGGATGTCCTGGTCGTCGGGCACCACCTTGAATGCTACGACAATGTTCATCTGCGCACCTTTCTCTTCTTGCTTTCGCGAAATGAAACAACCTTGGTTCGTGAAGGAGCGCCGCTCTCTCTTCGACGCCGCTTCGTTGCCCCCATCTTCGCCCGCCGAGCGACCCCCGTCATCGCCAAAACCCCGTGAAACTCTCACTACTTAAAAACATGCGACCCCTTATTACCTGGCGATTTACCCGATACGCAACAACTAGTGATGCCCTGTCAATACCGTCCCCGTACTATCGAAGAAGCGGTGCAAGAGGAGCACCGAGAAGGAACTGTCGCCCTATAAGGAGGAACGCATGACTGATTACTTTGGTACCGACACCGTCGTATCCGAGCTGCGCGAGGACGGTCTGCTGATCATCCGCATCAACCGCCCCGATGTAGCCAACGCCCTGAACGGCGTGACCTCGGCTGCCATGGAGAACATCATGAACCACGCCGAGACCGATGCCGCCGTGCGCGCCATCATCGTCACCGGCACCGGCAAGGTGTTCTGCGCCGGCGAGGATCTCTCCGAGCTTTCCGAGGGCGGCGAGTGCCAGACCGTTACCGAGCACGGCTTCGGCGGCTTGACCGCGCGCCTGTGCTCCAAGCCCGTCATCTGCGCCTGCAACGGCTCGGCTGCCGGCGGCGGCATGGAGATCGCCCTGTCCTGCGACATGGTGGTGGCCGCCGAGAACGCGAAGTTCGGCTGCACCGAGGTCGGCCTGGGCATCATCGCCTCTACGGGCGGCATCGTGCGCCTGGCCCGCGACATCAACCGCAAGGACTGCATGGAGCTGCTGCTCACCGGCAAGAAGATCAAGGCCCCGGAGGCCAAGGCCCTCGGCCTCATCAACTATGTGGTGCCCGCCGAGGAAGTGCTCGACCGCGCCATCGAGCTGGCCGAGGAGTGCCTGAAGAACGCGCCACTGGCTCTGAAGTGGACCAAGTTCATCGTGCACGCCGCCGACCAGATGTCCGAGGAGGACGCCATGCGCTTCTCCGACGCCGCCTACCGCTTCCTGGAGAAGACCGACGACGGCATCGAGGGCCCGGCCGCTTTCGTCGAGAAGCGCGCCCCCCACTGGACCGGCCGCTAAACCAGGCGTCCGCTGCGGCCAGAGCATCCGTCGATGCTCAATGCTCGCGGATCAGCGCTCGCAATCCAGGGCGCGCCGCAAAAGCCACCGCCTTCCAGCAAAGAAAGCCCCGCAATGCGGGGCTTTCTTTATGTTTGGATCCCCTCTATTCCCGTCTAACATGCGCGCATTAGGGCGTATAGGATAAAAGTGCGTCCGATTTAGGGCGCTGACGCAGGTCAGCGTCCTATTTTTATGGAAAGGTCAATCGCGCTGACTTTTTCATTTGGACAGAACGTGCGTCTAGATATCGGCTACGCTCCTGATGGGCTACGATAAGTCGCGTAGAGAAGTCGCTCCGAGCCAAGGGATTCCCGTGAAGACAAATTGGCCAATTAGAGACCGTTTTCCATTGCCTTTGCGTCAATAAGAGATTTCTGGCCAAGCACAACGCATTTTCCTTCAATTCTCTGGCCAAATGCAGGGCGTTTTCCATCCGTGTTTTTCAGCCCACACATAAAGCCTGGTCAAAACGTTAGGCTCCAAGAGAAGCTTTCTGCATTTTGCCGAAATTGAAGGAAATCGCACGCTGTTTGGCCATCAAGCGCCCTTTTTGCCCGCAAGAATGGAAAAGGGCCCTTGATTGGCCACTCGCAAGCAGGATTCTCCCCTATCGCGTTACCTCCCCGACAACTTCCATCCCCTCTCGGGGCTTAGAGGGGATTCCCTGCTTCCCTGCTTCCCTGCTTCCCTGCTTCCCTGCTTCCCTGCTTCCCTGCTTCCCTTTGCGCCCTTTTCCTATAGGCGGCTGGCCTCGGCGAGGGACTGGCCGCGGGTCTCTGGAGCCATAGCAACCGAGAGCCCCAGGCCCAGCAGTACCAAGGCGGCGGCCACCAGCATGGTGGGGCCTACGCCGAACGCGGCCAGGAACAGCGGCGTGCCGTAGGTGGACACGATGGTGCCGATGCGCGAGATGCCGATGGCAACGCCCACGGCCGTGGCGCGCACCTCGGTGGGAAACAGCTCGTTGGGATAGAGCCACTGCAGAATGCCCGGGCCACCGCTAAAGAACGCGTACAGCCCGAACGCCAACACGATCACCCAGATCGGCGCCGTGGGGAACACGCCTAGGATCACCAGGCCCACGGCCATCAGGGCCAGCGACCTGATCAGCAGGGGTCGGCGCCCCAGGGAATTCAGCCAGAACATGGCGGGCACGGTGCCGATGAGGAAGAAGAGGCTCACCACGGCCTCGCCTAGGATGGCGTCGTCGCCCTGGCCCAGACCGAAGGCACTCATAATGTCTGGGCCGAAGGTGTAGATAGCATACATGGGCACCACCTGACACAGCGTGAGAATACCCAGGTACACGATGCGCTTGCCGTAGCCGCCGCGGAATACTGCCAGAATGCTCGTCTTGGCTTCGGGCGCCTCCACTTCGAGCACCACGCCCTCGCCGAACACGCGCTCCACTACCTCTTCGGACTCGCGCACGCGTCCCTTGGACAGCAGCCATAACGGCGACTCGGGGATATCGTGACGCCCCACCAGCAAGATCACGCAGGGCACGACCGCCGAGCCCAGCATCCACTGCCAGCCATTCTCGACGCCGTACAGGAAAAAGCCCACGAAGGCCGCCGCCGTGGCGCCTAGATACCACGCCGCCGACACCATGCCCATGGACACCGAGCGATGCTTCTTGGGCGTGAACTCGGCAATAAGCGAGGTAGCGATGGGATAGTCGGCGCCCACAAACACGCCGATGAAGAAGCGCGCGGCCACCAGCTGCCAAGGCTCGGTGCAGAACACACTCAGCAGCGAGAACAACCCGATGGCCACCAAATCGATGATGAACATCTTCTTGCGTCCAATAAGGTCGGTCAAATAACCTCCCCCGATGGTACCCACGAAGATGCCCACCAGCACCGAAGCACCGATTGCGGCACTCCATGCGTCGGAAAGGCCGAACTGCGGAACAATCTGCGTCAGGGCCACGCCGATAAGCGACAGGACATAGCCGTCGAGGAAGGCGCCCCCGCTCGAGAAGAGCGTGATCTTGCGCAGAAACGGCGTCATGGCCACGTCGTCCATGGTCTTCTTGGCTGTGCGCTTCACGCGCTGGGCCATCTCGCCGCTCATCTCGCGCACGCACTCCCCCGCCTCGCCAGCCGGGGGGCTGACCACCTGCGTTGCCGCTTTCACGTTCGAAGCCATGGGATGCTCCTTTCTGCCGGCCTATCGCGGCAGCCTCGCTTGCTGCCAACGTCTCATGGCAGCTTTGTCTACGACTGCCGTCATCGGGCAGCCGTTTTGTTGAACCCTGCCACCTTCTTGCGGCAGCACCATCCTTCAATCCGTGAATTGCTCACGCGAGAAAGGGTGTGCCCTTCCAGAGCGCCGCGATTCGCAAACCCAAAGGACGGCAACCCTACTCCCACTCGACGATGCCGTAGTTTAGGTGCGGCTTCGCGCCCGTCTCGTCGGCATCGGCGTCCACCAGCTGGAAGCGAACTTCCTTCTCCCCCACTTGCCACATACGGGTCTCAAGCGTCGTGCCCGGCAGCACCGGCGAGGTGATGCGCGTCTTGAAGCGACGCAGGCGCTCGGGCTCACCGGGGAAGAACGCGCTAATCACATGGCGCATGGAGAAGCCGCCCAGGGCCACGCCATGGGCGATGGGCCGCGCCAGGCCCGTTTGCTCGGTGTAGGCAAAGTCGATGTGCTGCTGGTGCCAGTCGCCCATGAGGCGGTAGATAAGCGGCATGTTGAGCGCCATGGTCTCGCGCACCACGACATCGGGCGCGCCTTCGGGCATCTCCACGCGATCGGCCGGCGGCTTCGGGCCGCCCCAGCCGCCGTCGTAGATGCATACGTCCCAGGTCTCGGTCTCGCACGCCAGCACGCCATCAGAGCGGTAGGAGCGGCCCGTCTGCTTCGACAGGCAACCGCGCCCCTCGCCGCGGTCGTACAGAGCATCTTGAGTGACAAACGTCTCAATGCGGTCGTTCATGAAGAACGGCGCGTGCACCCGCAGCTCGAAGCCGTAGTGCAGCGAGCCGTCGTAGTTGTAGCCGTAGTCCAGGGTGCGGGTCATCTCCTCGTGCACTGTCAGCGGCACACCGAAGATGGGCAGCACCTTCAGCGATGGCGTAGCCGCATCGTGCTCGTTCACATACTGCAGGTCGGTGACGCCGTCGTAGGCCGCGTTGCAGCCGAGCGCGCAAATCTCCAGGTCTCGGAAGGTATACTCCCGCACGAAGGGACCGAATTCCTTGCCGACGATAGCGGTGCTGATACTCATGGGTCTCCTCCTTCGCGCTTAGCGCAGCAGCTTCTTCTCGATCTTCAGGGAACAGGTGCGCGGGAAGGTGGCCACGAACTCCACAAACTCGGGCACTTTGAAGGCGGCCAGGCGCTCGGCGCACCAGGCACGCACTTCCTCGGCGTCGAGTGAGGCACCCTCGGCCGGCAGCACGAAGGCCTTCACGGCCTGGTCGCGCACGGGGTCGTCCACCCCGATCACCGCCGCCTCCTCGATGGCGGGATGCTCCACCAGCACGTTCTCGATCTCAGTGGTGGAGATGTTCTCGCCGGCGCGCTTGATCATGTTGGCCTTGCGGTCCACGAAGAAGAACCAGCCGTCGATATCGCGATAGCCCCGATCCCCTGTGCGCAGCCAGCCGTCCTCGGTGAACGTGCGGGCCGTGGCCTCGGGGTCGTGGTAGTACTCGGCCATGATGGTGCGGCCGGGCACGCCCTTCACCTGGATCTCCCCCGCTTCGCCCACGGCGGCCTCGCGCCCGTCGTCGGCCATGATACGCACCTCGTAGCCCAAGCCGGGCCGGCCGATGGACGGCCAGCGACGCGGGCCCAAGGGCGGGTCGGTCAGCACCCAGCACACCGTCTCCGTGGAGCCGTAGGTGTTCATGAGGCGCACGTTGAAGCGGCGCTCGAAGGCCTCTTTCTCCTCGTCGGTGACGGAAAGGAAGTACAGCATCTCGCGCAGGCAGTGGTCCTGCTCACCGGGCTGCACCGGCTGCACCATCATGGTGCGTAGCATCATGGCCACGCACTGGGCCACGGTGGCGCGGTAATCGCGCACCTGCTGCCAGAAGCGGCTCGCGCTGTACTTCTCCACCACGATGAGCGTGGCCCCAGCCACGAGCACCGGTGTAAGCGCGGCCAGCTGGAAGTTGGAATGGCACGCGGGCATGGTGGTCAGCAGACGGTCGCGCGAAGCCAGCGACGTCTCCCAGCAGCCGTACAGGCCCGAGTACAGCAGGTTCGCGTGGGTGAGCACCACGCCCTTGGGGTCGGCGGTGGTACCCGAGGTGAAGATG
Source organism: uncultured Adlercreutzia sp. (assembly GCA_910585575.1). Lineage (GTDB taxonomy): Bacteria > Actinomycetota > Coriobacteriia > Coriobacteriales > Eggerthellaceae > Adlercreutzia. The sequence goes on from CAJUFS010000011.1 coordinate 37,351, forward strand.
ATCTCGGCCGGGTCGTTCGAGGACAGCGGCCGCTCCTCCCGCAGCACGGCCGGCTGGGCCGCTCGCTCGGCATCGAAGCAGCGCACGGCCCCTCCCTGCTCGTGCGCCCGACGCGCGGCGGCCGGCCAGTCGGCCTTGCCGCGAGAGGCCCGGGCGATCAGCAGTCCCTTGGGCAGGTAGTCGCCCGTCTGGGACAGCTCGGCGTACAAGCCAGCGAACTCGGCCTCTACCACCGCACAGGTGGCGCCCGTGCGCTCCAGCACGAAGGCGGCCTCGGGCTTCAGGTACTGCTCGTTCATGGGCACGGCGATGGCGCCGATCTTCGCCAGACCGAACAGGCACAGCATGAACTCGGGGCAGGTGTGCATCTGCACGGCCACGGTCTCGCCAGGCTGCACGCCGAGGGAAAGGAACAGGTTGGCCGTGCAGTTGATCTCGTCGTCGAAGGCGCGGTAGCTGTGCGTGGTCACCGCTCCGTCGCGGTTCTGGAACTCCAGAAACGTGGCGTCGCCGCGGCTTTCCCGCAACCGCTCCCACAACAGCCGCAGATTATCGTCTCCCACAATATCGGCCATGGCCCTGCTCCTCCTCTCGGCTCTCGTTTGCGAATAGCTACTCGGCGACCTTCACCACACCGTCAGCGGCCAACTGGTCGATCTGCTCGCGGGTGTAGCCGAGCTTCGTCAGCACATCCACGGTGTCGCCGCCGTGCTCGGGCATGGGACGCCAAATCTGGCCCGGGGTCTGCTCGAAGCGGGGCATCGGGGACAGGCCCTTGAAGGTCTCGCCGTCCTTGGTCTCCCACTCCACGAAGTTGCCGCGGGCGGCCATGTGCGGATCGGCCACCATGTCCTCGAACTCGTAGACGCTCTGGGCGGCGATGGCATGCTCGGCCAGGATGTCCTCCAGCTCGGTCTTGGTGCGCTCGGCAAGCCACGCCTCCAAGCGCTTCTCGAACTCCTCGGCGATGGGCATGGACAGCCACAGCGATGCGGTGTCCTCGGGCAGGTCGGGGGTTCCCCACTGATCGCCCAGGCCCAGCTCCTCGATAATCCACTTGTTCTGGCGAATGCCGAAGAGGTTGAGCGCGATGAAGCCGTCGGCGCACTTGTACACGCCGATGCCGCACAGGTTCTGGTTGCGGGCGCCGGCGCGCGGCCACTTGATGCCCTCGTTCAAGAAGTCCACCAGGTAGTACTGGCTCATGTACATGATGCCCTCGTACATGGCCCAGTCGATGGACTCGCCCTCGCCGGTGCGCTCGGCCTTGCGCAGGGCGGCCAGCGAAGCGGCAATGAGCAGGTAGGAGTTGATGTAGTCGCCGGAGTAGGGCATGGTGATCATGGGCTGCTCAGGCGTGCCGTTCTGGCAGGTGAAGCCGGCGTAGGGGCCCACGGTGCCGTCATAGGCAGGGCGCTTCACGCGGTCGGGGTCGCCGAACTTGCCGAAGCCGGAGCAGTGCACGATGATGAGCTTCGGGTTCACGGCCCACATATCCTCATCGGTAAAGCCCTTGCGATCCCAGGTGCCGCCCTTAGAGGACTCGAAGAAGATGTCGGTGTCCTTCAGCATCTTCAGCAGCACTTCCTTGCCCTCGGGCGTGAACTGGTTCAGACCCACAGAGCGGCAGTTGCGGCGCTCGGCCTGAGCGGCGTTCTTGGCATCGCGCACGGTGTCACCGTAGCCGGTGTTCTCCAGCCAGGTCACATCGGCGCCCCAGTCGGCCATGATGTTGCAAGCACGGGGAATAGCCTCCTCCATAGCCGCAAAGACAACCTTCACATCATCGAGAACGCCAAACGAAGGCTTTTCAGTAGGCAGAGACATAGGTAGTTCCTTTCTTAGGGATGGAAGCCCATGCGAATAGGCAACCGTTCAACAAGAGAAGAGTTCAGAGGGGACACCGGGTGTGCCGACCGAGCGAGTTCCGCACGAGCCGAACAGCCCACTGGGCTGTTCGCGCGAGCCCAGGACTGTTTGAGCGAATCGGCATACCCGGTGGCCCCGACGGGCGAAGGGCTTCAACCCCCTAGCCCCGACCGGCGAGGAGCTTCGAGCCCTTCGCCAAACGCCACTACTGCTTGTACTTCTTGCAGGCACCCTTGGCGGTGGCCAGAATCATCATCTCGTCGGTGCCACCGGACACGCGGTCGACGCGCAGGTCGCGCCAGATGCGGTTGATGCGATGCTCGCTGGCCACGGCGATGCCGCCCATGACCTGCATGGCGTCATCGGTCACCTCGAAGGAGGCGTTGGCGCAGTAGTACTTGCACATGGCGGCGGCCGCAGCGTCGAAGTTACCGCCGTTGTTGTCGGCGTTCCAAGCGGCCTCGTAGAGCATGTTGCGCATGTTGGTCAGCTTGATGCACATCTCGGTGATCTTCAGAGAGTTCAGCTGGAAGCGGCTGATGGGCTTGCCGAAGGCGATGCGGGTGTTGGCATGCTTCATGGCGTCCTCGAAAGCGCAGATAGCGGTGCCGTAGTCGCAGGCGCCTACCAGCCAGCGCTCGAAGTTGAAGTCGGACACGCCGCGCATGAAGCCGTTGCCCTCCTGGCCGAAGATGTCGGACTCTTCCAGCTCGACATTATCCAGGTACACCTCGCAGCAGCTGTCCATGCGCAGACCCAGCTTCGGCAGCGGCGAAAGCTTCACGCCGGGCTTGGACATATCCACGAAGAACTCGGTGAACACCGACTCGTCATCGGCGTTCTTCGCCATGATGACCAGGTACTTCACGCCAGCCGAGGAGGTAATGAAGGTCTTGGTGCCGTTCAGGTAGATCTTGCCGTTCTCGCGCTTGTAGGTGGTGGACAGGGCGCCCACGTCGGAGCCGGCGCCCGGCTCGGTGCAAGCGGAGTTCCAAATCTGCTCACCAGAGCCCAAGGTGCACATCACGGCCTCGATCTGCTCGGGCGTGCCCTCGCGAATGATGGTCTCAAAACCGGGCAGCTGGTACAGCACGTAGGTGGGGGCGCCGTAGCGGCCCAGCACCTCGTAGACGGCCATCAGGGTCACGCAGGGCTGATCAAGGCCCAGGCCGCCCTCGGCCTCGGGCAGCATGATCTGGTCGAAGCCCAACTCGCACAAGCCCTTCACCCAACGAAGCGGATACTCGTGTTTCTCGTCGCACTCGTGGAAATAAGTCTCCCAGTTCTCGCTTTCCATGTACTCGCGATAGCTGTCGACAATCAGCTCCTGCTCGTCAGTGAGTCGGAAATCCATGTTCTTCTCCTTTTCAGATAGTCAGTGGCTTTGATTACAGCGGGGCGTGGGCCGCTCGCTGGAAAACCCGAGGAACGTCTTAGGCCAGGCCCAAGGTCTCGCGGTAGAAGGTGGCGCCGTGCTCAAGCGCGTCGTTGGCGGCGTCCAGCATCTTGGTGTAGTGAAGGAAGGCGTGGATGACGCCCTCGAACACCTCGTGGCGGCAGGGAATGCCGTACTGCTCGCAGATAGCGGCCAGGCAGGCCGAGTCGTCGCGCAGCGGGTCGAACTCCGCTGCGGCGATGTAGCAAGCGGGCACGTCGTGGGTCAAATCGTTCAGGAACAGGTTGGCGTAGGGCTCATTGGCCAGAGCGGCCGGGTCGGCGGCGTACAGGTTCAGATAGAACTGCCAATCCTCCTCGGCAAGGCCGTCCCAGGGACCGCCCAAAAGGCGCATGGAGGCGGAATCGGTCAGACCGAACCAGCCGTAGAACAAAAGCAGGCACTTCACAAAGGCCGCTCCCCCGCCCTCGTTGCGCAGGTACAGCGTGGCCGCCAGGTTCAAGTGAGCCCCGCCCGAGTCGCCGGCAAAAGCCAAGCGCTCGCCATCGATGCCCCAAGCCGCGCCCTCGCGATGCAAGAAATCGGCCACCGCCGCCACCTCCCGCACGGCGCTGGGATACTGGGCCTCAGGCGACAGACGGTAGTCAACGGCCACCACGGGCACGCCCGTGCGCTCGGCCAGAATGCGGCAGATGCGGTCATGGGTGTCCAAGTTGCCCAGGACGAAGCCGCCGCCGTGCACGTAGATGATGGCCGGCTGAACATCGCCCTTCCCGTGAGCCGCCGCGGTGGCAGCGCCCGTCGGATCGTAGCGACGCATGGGAATGTCGCCGAAGGGACCGGCGACGACATCGTCGGTAACCGCGGCCATGCTCGGCGCTCCCTCGTTCCACCAGGCACGTCCCGCCACGTAGTTCTCGCGCATCGGGGCGAACCCGGCGCTCGTGTCGTTCGCGTCGCCGGCCAGCTCGTCCTCGCGGGCCAGCACCGCCTTCATCTGCGGGCAAATGCGGGCAAGGACGTCGATCTTGTTGGGCATGGCGCAACTCCTTTGCAATAGATGCTCGGTGCGGAGAAAGCGGAGCCGGTGGGCCGGAGGCGCGACCGGCTCGCGGTCGAAAGGCGACTCCCGTGCGGTTAAGGCGCAGGGACTGCCGAGGAAGGTGGCGCGGCAACCGAGGGGTTGGAGTCGATCGCCGCGCCGATACAGGGGTGGGCCTAGACGGTGGCCTCGCCGCCAGCGATCTGGGCAGCCTCGGCCTCTTCAGCCGCATTCTGGGTGCCCGCCTCGCCGGTACCGAAGTGCTTCTTGATGGAGCGGAGCAGCATGATCAGGCAGATGCAGCCGATGACGCCGAACATGATCTCGAAGCCGAAGATGCTCGTGTAGGCGTCGATGCCCTGGGCGTCGATCATGCCGCCGTACCAGGTGTGGATGAACACGTCGGGCAAGAAGCCGATGACGGAGAGCAGACCGGCAGCGGTGCCGAAGATGCGCATCGGGATCTTGATCTCGGACAGCGGCGAGGAGCCGATGGAGAAGGCGCCGTAGGTGGTGAAGCCGAACACAACAACCAGCACAGCGGCCACGGTGGCAGCACCGGGATCATGCGGGAAGAGAATGAAGCCCACCAGCACGGCGATGGACAGGATGAAGCCGCCGAGGATGACCTTGGAGGGGCTCTTCAGCTTCGTGGCCAGCCAGCCAACGATGGGGCCGGCGATCAGGCCGATACCATAGGTACGAATAAGACCGATGACGTTCACCAGGTTGCCGTCGGCGTCGAAGCACTGGGTCAGGTACGGGGTGGTGTAGGTAGCGCCCTGGTACACGGCGTACACGCAGAAGTAGGCGATGCAGGCCCAGATAACGCCCGGGTGCTTGATGGCCTCGACGGCCTCCTTCAGGCTGAACAGCTTGGCGTCCTTGTTGATCTCGCCCTTGAAGTCGGGGATCAGGAAGATGGAGGCCACGCCCAGCACGGCAATGATGACAGCCAGGAAGATAAGCATGACCTGCACGCCCTGCACTACGTTGGAAATGGCAGCGATGATGCCAGCGTTGATGAGGCCGATAACCAGACCGGTAACACCATAGATGGAGTAGCTGATACCGATCTTGCTAGCGTACTCGTCTTCCTCGCAGCACAGACGGATTACCTTGAAGCGGGTGCCCCACCACACCAGGATGGAGGTCACGCCCATGAGCACGAACAGCACCAGGCAGATGGTGACCGACGGCAGCATGGCGTACACGCCCACCAGCACGGCCGTGGCCAAGAAGCCGCCCGTGGCCAAGGTGCGCATGCGGAACTTGTCAGCCACGATGCCCGAGGGCAGGTAGCAGATCATGGCGGCAATGCCGTAGGCCGACACCATGAGGCCCAAGTCGGCGTTGGTGCAGCCGAGGGCCTGCATCAGCGGATCGTAGAACACATTCTTAAGATACATAGGCGCGTAAATGATCGACGAGCCCATGGAAATGAGCACCACGAGGGCCCACTTGTGGAGCGACGTCAAATCCTTGTACGTCACTTCCCCTTTGCTTTTCGCAAGCAACGACATGACAGTGCTTCCTTTCTCTCAGGACGCCCGGCCCTTCGCCGGGCTTCGCCGGTTCTTGCGACCCCCGCCGCAATACCGACTGAACTGATGAGAATTCTGCCGACCCGTCAATAAGACGCCATCACTCGTTGTCTGCGAAAACCCACTTACCTAAATTCTTGCGAGCCCCTCTTCCAAGAACTACACCGCATTTTTCCATCGCAAAAACGGGGGTAAACCGCCACTACTTAAAAACGTGCGATGCCTCGATGAGGCTCACCACCCTATACTCAACTCTAGACTTGGCTGGTATGATCGCATTGGGAAATCCTGGCGTACCGAAATCGCCCCAGCCATCCGAACGAGCTTGAGCGTGAAGGAAGATACATGAATGCCAGCGCCGCCGAACCTGCTATTCAGTCCCCCGTGCCCCGTGTTTTTCAAGGAACCATCCTCGACCGACCCCTCTTCAAATATGTAGGGTTCGCCCTGTTGCTCTCATGGCACTACGTGTTCTGGTTCGTTCCTTCCATTTTCACATCCGTGAACCTGATGGATGATCGCGTTACCTACTCATGGCTCACCAACTTGCTTGCGACCGCCGTGTTCGCCTTCGCCTTCGCCCTCATTCTGGGACGCAAGCGCCACCTTTCGTCTTGCATGCCCATCGTCGTGGCGGCTCCCCTGGCTTTGGCCCTTGGATCTTTTGCGTTGGCCGCTCTCCCCTTCGATTACGTTCCCAGCTTTCTGTGGTACACCTTAGTCGTGGCCCTCGGCGCCTGCGAGTCGATCTTCTGGATTCTATGGGGCGAGCGCTTCGCCTGCGAGAAAGCGAACTTCTCCATCCGCCACATCGGCACCACCTTCGGCCTCACGCTGCTGTGCTCTATCGCCGTCGCCCACTTCTTGCCGGCTTGGCTGACCGCTCCGTTTGCAAGCCTCCTTCTGGTAGCCTCGGGCGCTCTGCTCTTCGCCGCCTGCCGCAACGGCAGCACAACCTTCCCTGTGCTGCTGCCGCGCAATGCCGCCATGGGCGGTGTGCGCAACATGCTCATGGTGGGGCTCCTCACGCTGTTCGCCACGGCCGCCTGCTACTTCCTGGTTGCCATCATTCCCTGGGAAGAGCTGCCCTTCGCCGACCATTCGTTCACCGTCGGCATTCTTTTGGGTGCGCTGTTCATGCTCGTCATTGGCGGCGCAGCATTCCTGGCCAAAGACAAGCTCAACGCTTTTAAGATCTATCCCTGGCTCTTCGTGGCTGTCATCTTCGCCTACGCCCTTTTTCTGGCTGACCATTACTTCTACGCGGGCGCCTTCGATATCGGCGTCGGGCTCTCTTCCATCTTCGAAGTCCTGCTGATCATGTACTTCGGCATTCTGATCACCAAGGGCTACGTCACCGCCTCGATGGGCTTCGCCTGCTCCTGCGGATTCGCGCGGCTGGGGAAGTGCCTTGGCAACACTCTGGCGGTTTCTTACGAGAGCATGCCCGACGTCGCCCTTGCCTACACGCCCGAAACAGCCCTTGCTTTCATGTGCCTGCTGGCCGCTCTGATCATTCCCCTCGTGCGGCAGGAGTTCAGCATTATTGCGCTTACCACTCTGGCGCCTACTCGAAGCGAGATCGAGGAGATCTGCGCCGAGGCCGCTAAGGAATTCAGCCTGTCGAGCCGCGAGGAAGACGTGCTGCTGCTTATCGCCCGCGGCTACACCACCAAGGCCATCGCCGACAAGCTGGTGCTGTCTCCCTACACGGTGAACACCCACATCCGCCACATCTACGACAAGATGCAAATCCACAAGCGCAGCGAGCTCATCAACTACCTCAACATGCAGCGCAGCGACTTTTAAGCGGGCTGTCCTATCTGGGCCGCGCCCGCTTGCTCGGCCTTCGGCCTTGCGCGCGGTTGCTAGGTTGTTCCGGGTTGTTCCACTGGTCCGCGGGCGGGGGCGGTATCCCGCTCCGGGCACGCGCCGCTCCGCTGCTCGCTTCGCTCGTGCGCTGCGCTCCCTCATGCTTTCAACTGGCGCCCTTTGGGCGCTTTTCTTTTTTGGTGTTCAGACGGTGCCCTCCGGGGATACCGCCCCCGCCCGCTACTCTGCCTTGGCTACTCGGGGCTCTAGAATCGGAGCGATTGGGATTCGGGATTCACAATCGCATCCATCCTTGGGTTCCAGAATTGAGCGGTTTGGTTCCCTCTTCAATATTGAGGTGCATATCCGACCTGGGGTTTTGCCAAGCACCGATACCGAACTGCCCGATTTTGGCGCTCATCGGAGAACCAAACCGCTCAATTCTGGAACCTGGCTGCCGCGCCCGTGTCTCGGTTCGCTAAAAATGTTCTGAAAAGCACGGTTTAGCAGGTGAATGACCCCGTTTGCTACTCTCAGCTTCTGGCTCATCTGGGAAAACGCACCTCCTGCCGAATCTCCTGTTCTGGAATAGACGGCTTAGCATGCAAAACCGTCTATTCCAGAACAATTCCCGGCACCCGGCCGCAAGCGAACGCAAAGAGACCCCGCCGCGTTAGCGCGCGGCGGGGTCTCGTGCTGGGTTTCCTAAACTCCGAAAACGTTGACGCTACTTCCCTGCCTTCACCAGCTCTTCGGCCATTTCTCGTAGCTTGAACTTCTGCACCTTCATAGAAGGGGTCATGGGGAAATCATCGACGAAGAACACGCGCTTGGGTACCTTATAGCGGGCGATGCGTGGGATGGCGTACTCGCGCACGGCCTCTTCAGTCAGGTGCTCGAAGCCGGGGCGCACGCGGATGAAGGCGCCCACGATCTCGCCGAACTTGGCATCGGGGATGCCCACCACCTGGGCATCGAGCACGCCGGGCATGGTCAGCAGGAAGTTCTCCACCTCGAGCGGGTAGATGTTCTCACCGCCGCGGATGATCATGTCCTTGATGCGGCCCGTGACGCGGAAGTAGCCGTCCTCGTCCACGGTGCCCATGTCGCCGGAGTGCAGGAAGCCGTTCTCGTCGATGGCCTTCTCCGTCTCCTCGGGCATCTTGTAGTAGCCCTTCATGACGTTGTAGCCCTTGCAGCACAGCTCGCCATGCTCGCCGGGAGCGCAGATGTGGCCGTCGTTGGGGTCGAGGATGCGCACCTCCACGGGAGGATGGGCGCGGCCCACGGTCTCGCACTTGTGCGGGATGTCGTCGTCCACCGAGGTTTGGGTGAACACGGGGCTTGTTTCCGTGAGGCCGTAGCAGATGGTCACGTCGCGCATGTTCATGCGCTCCATCACCTCGCGCATGGTCTCTGGCGGGCAGGGGCTGCCGGCCATGATGCCCGTGCGCAGGTGCGACAGGTCGAAGGAGTCGAAGTCAGGGTGGTTCAGCTCGGCGATGAACATAGTGGGCACGCCGTAGACCGCCGTGGCCTTCTCCTTGTGCAACGCCTGCAGCACGAGTCCCGCGTCGAAGTCCTCCACGATAATCATGGTGCAGCGGTGCGTGAGCGAGGCCATGACGCCCAGCACGCAGCCGAAGCAGTGGAAGAACGGCACCGGCAGACACACGCGATCCTCGGGCCCCAACTTCTGGCCCTCGCCAATGTAGAAGCCGTTGTTCAGGATGTTACGGTGTGTGAGCATGACGCCCTTGGGGAAGCCCGTGGTGCCGGAGGTGTACTGCATCATGACCACGTCGTTGTTGTCGAACTGGCCCTGGGCCCACTCCAGCGAGCTGTCGGGCTTGTGCTGACCCAGCAGCAGAAGCTCGGGCACGCTGTAGAAACCGCGGTGCTTCTCGGGGCCCATGTAGATGAGATTCTCCAGGAAGGGGTACTCGGCGCTGCGCAGAAAGCCGCGCTGCACCTCGGTGGACTCGGGTACCAGGCCGCGGATAATTTCCAGGTAGTCCACGTCGCGGTAGGCGTCGATGACGCAGAGGGCCTTCATGTCCGACTGCTTCAGCACGTAATCCAGTTCGTGGCTCTTGTACACGGGGTTCACCGTGACCATGACCACGCCTATCTTCGCGCTAGCGTACATGAATGTCAGCCAGTCGGGAATATTGCGGGCCCAAACGCCCAGATGATCGCCGGGGCGCATGCCGACGGCCAGCAATCCCTTGGCCAAGTCGTCGGTGCGCTTGTCGAAATCGGCATAGGTCCAACGCAGATCGCGGTCCGGATACACCACGAACTCATGGTCCGGGTCAACCTCCGTCTGCATCTTCAGGTAGGCCCCCAGGGTCATCTCCGAGTGCAGCGGGTAATCTGGCGATCCGGGAACGGGAGCGTTCGTTTCTTCAGTCATGGCCGCTCCTTAGAAGGGGGTGTAGACACACGCGAGGAACTTTGCGTTCTGGCCGTTGTGGGCGCGCACCTGGTGCGGCACGATGGAGTCGTAGTAGATGGACTCGCCCGGCCCCAGCACGTAGACCTCGTTGCCGTACTCGATCTCGATTTCGCCCTCCATGCCGTAGAGCCATTCCTCGCCCTCGTGGGAATCGAGCTTGTGGCTGGTCTCGCCCGCGGGCGTCACGGTAATGACGAAGGGATCCATATGGCGCGACGGACGCCCGGCCGCCAAGCTGAAGTAGGACAAGTCGCCGGCATCCTTGGCCGTCTGCAGCGAGCGCGTCTGCTCCACGGCCGCCATCTGCTCGGCATCGATATAGGCGGGGCCGAAGGCCTCGTCATCGTCCATGAGCGTGCCCAGACGCACGCCCAGGGCGCGTGTCAGCTTGATGAGCGGCGCCAGCGACGCCGGCACCTCGCCGGCCTCCAGACGCTCCACGGTCTCAACCTCGAAACCGCAGCGGTCGGCCAGGTCCTGCGTGGTAAGGTGATGGGCCTCGCGCAACGTGGTGATCTTGCGGCCCAGCTTGTTCTCGTCTGCCATGGAAACCCCCTTCGGTATGCGTTTCGCGTCATGATACACGAAAAGAGCGGCCTAAGCCGCCCTTTTCGGTGGTTTCCCGTAGGTTATTCGGGAGGTGCCCTAGCGCTTCTCCCCCAGCAGACGGTTGAGCGCGTTCAGATAAGCCTTGGCCGAGGACACGATGATGTCGCCGTCGGCACCGCGGCCGGTGTACACTTCCCCGCCGGCGGCCTTCACGCGCACCGTCACCTCGCCCAAAGCGTCGATGCCACGAGTGACGGCGGTGACGGCGAACTCGGACAGGTCGTTGTCCACCTGGACGATCTTATCGATGGCCTTGTACACGGCATCGATGGGGCCGGTACCCCACTCGCACACCGTGCTGTCGATGCCGTCGGGGCCCTTCAGCGTAACGGTGGCCGTGGGCTTCAGCGGGAAGCCGCAGCTCACCTGCACGCCGTCCAGGCTGTAGATGGCCGTCTCCTCGCGGTCGCGCTCGTTGACCAGCGCCTCCAGATCCTCGTCGTAGACTTCCTTCTTCTTGTCGGCCACGTCGAGGAAGGCGGTGTACAGGCGATCGAGCTCTTCGCCCTCGTAGTTGTAGCCCAGCTCCTCCAGGCGGTGCTTCAGGGCCGCATGGCCGCTGCGGGCCGTCAGCACAATCTGGCTGGCGCCCACGCCCACCTCGGCCGGGTCGATGATCTCGTAGGTATCGCGCTTCTTCAGCACGCCGTCCTGATGGATGCCAGAGGAATGCGCAAAGGCGTTGGCGCCCACAATGGCCTTGTTGGCCTGGACGTTCATGCCGGTGATGGAGCTGACCAGGCGGCTGGCCTTGATGAACTCGCGCGTGTTGATATCGGTGTGCGCGTCCAGCTCGTCGCCGTGCATGCGCATGGCCATGACCACTTCTTCCATGGCCGTGTTGCCCGCGCGCTCGCCCAGGCCGTTGATGGTGCACTCGATCTGCGTGGCGCCGTTGCGCACGCCGGCCAGCGACAGGGCCGTGGCCATGCCCAGATCGTTGTGGCAGTGCACCGAGACGGTGACGTCGTCGATGCCCTTCACGTTGTCCATCAGGTACTTGATGCGGGCGCCGAAGTCCTCGGGCAGCGAGTAGCCTGTGGTATCGGGGATGTTCACCACAGTGGCACCGGCGCCGATAACGGCTTCGATGACGCGGGCCAAAAACGCGAAGTCGGAACGACCGGCGTCCTCGGCGTAGAACTGCACGTCACCCACGAACTTCTTGGCATAGCTCACGCACTTCACCGCGCGCTCGATGCACTCCTCCTCGGTGATGCGCAGCTTGTCGCGCATGTGCGAGGGCGACACGCCGATGCCCGTATGGATGCGGGGCCGCTTGGCGTACTTGAGCGCGTCGGCCGCCGAGTCGATGTCCTTCTCCACCGCGCGGGTGAGGGCGCAGACCGTAGCCTGATCGCCGGCCAGTTCGGCAATGCGGCGCACGCTCTCGAAATCGCCCGGGCTGGAAATGGGGAAACCCGCCTCGATGACGTCCACGTTCAAGCGAAGGAGCTGACGAGCGATGACCAGTTTTTCTTCGGTATTCATCGACGCGCCGGGCGACTGCTCGCCGTCGCGCAAGGTGGTGTCAAAAATGGCAATCTTGCGAGTCATGGGTCTCCTTCTTTCTCTAAAATTGACTGGAAGCATCATAGCAAAACAAAACGGCGCCCTCACCTGGGCGCCGTTAAAAAAGCACTATAGCGGGCCATCGACCGTGCCTATAGCACGATCTTCCACAGGTTGCGCAAATCGATGGCGCCGCGCAGGCGCTCCAGCACCGCGTCGTCCACATCGCCCTCAACGTTGATGTACACCAGTGCACAGCCCTCGCCGGCCTTGGTGCCAATTTGCATGGTGGTGATGTTCACGCCAGCCTCGCCCAAAATGGTACCGATGACACCGATGCGACCGGGAGCGTCCACATACTCGAACACCAGCGAGCACTTGGCCGGGGCAATGTCGATCTTGTAGCCCATAAGCGATACGATACGCGGAGCATGGTCAGTGCCGTACAGGGTGGCTGCCACTTCCACATCGTCGGCCACAATGCGCACAGCGGAGGCGTACTCCTGGGCGTCATGGACCGCCGAAGTGGTGACAGCGATGCCGTGGCGCGCGGCGATGGACTCAGCGTTGGCTGCGGTGAAGGAACCGATGCGGCGATAGGACAGGCCGCCGTCGAGCACGGCTGCCACCAGGGGCGCCGGATCGGCGTCGCGGATGGAGCCGGCCAGCTCTACCTTCAGGGTTTTGGGCGTGCCGTCGAGGATCTGGCTGACCATGTGCCCCAGCATCTTGCAGGCGGGCACGTAGGGGCCTACGGAATCGAGCACCTCGGGCGGCAGCGGCGACAGGTTCACCGCCGTGGCCACCATGGCCCCCTCCAGGCCGGCGCTGACGTAGTCGGCAATCTGCGTGGAGGCGCGGCGCTGGGCCTCGAAGGTCATGGGCGACAGGTGCGGCGTGAGGATGGCGTTCTCGAACTCGTGGAGCGGAGAGTCGGTGCAGGGCTCCACCTCGAAGGAGTCCAGGGCCACGGCGTTGATCTTGCCCGCAGCCACGAAATCGGCCAGCGCCTTCACGTCGAAGATGCCGCCGCGGGCGGCGTTCACCACCACCACACCGTCTTTCATGGCCGCGAACTCGTCGGCACCGAACATGCCCAGCGTGTCTACCGTGCGGGGCAGGTGAACCGTGATGAAGTCGGCCATGGCCAGCACGGGCTCTACCTCGTCGTAGAGCGTGACGCCCAGGTGCAGCGCACGCTCCGGCGAGCAGTAGGGATCGTGGCCAATGAGGTTCATGCCGAAGGCCGCCGCGCGCTCGGCCACCAGACCGCCCACGCGGCCCAAACCGAAGATAGCCAGGGTCTTGCCATAGAGCTCGGTGCCCATGAACTGCCCGCGGTTCCATTCGCCGCGATGCATGGAGGCGCTGGCAGCGGGGATGTGGCGCGCCGCCGACAGCAGCAGCGCCATGGTGTGCTCCGCGGCGCTGATGACATTGGACGTAGGTGCGTTGCAGACGATAATACCGCGCTCGGAGGCCGCGTCGATGTCGATGTTGTCCACCGTCACGCCGGCGCGACCGATGATCTTGAGGTTCTTCGCCGCGTCCAGCAATGCGGGCGTGACACGGGTGTTTGGGTGCACAATCAGCGCCTCGTAGGGCTCGATGGCCGCCACCAGCTGCTCGGCCGACGGGTCGATCAGCACGTCCACCTCGTAGCCGCGCTCGCGCAGAGCGTCGATGCCCTCCTGCACCAAATCTTCCGTGACCAGGATCTTCTTCGTCATATGCGCCGCCTTCCCGAAAGAGCGCTCCAGCGCTCTCCCGTTGCCAGAACAGAAGCCTCGCGCCCCCTGCAAGGGCCGATGACCCCGTCCTCTCGGTCATCAAAGAAGGGCGGCGCGCACTCTTCGAGCCGCAAGCCGCCCTTTTCTCGCTGAAAGCAGGATACCTTACCCGTTGTTCTTTTCAAACTCGGCCATGAAGGCAACCAGCGCCTCAACGCCGGCCTTGGGCATGGCGTTGTAGATGGAGGCGCGCATGCCGCCCACAGAGCGATGGCCCTTGATGGACTCGATGCCGTGGCTCTTCGCCTCGGCCACGAACAGGGCATCCAGCTCGTCGGAGCCCGTGACGAAGGGCACGTTCATGAGCGAACGATCCTCCTTGCGGGCCGTGCCCTTGAACAGCTTCGACTGATCCAGATAATCGTAGAGGATAGCGGCCTTCTCGACGTTGCGCTCCTTCATGACGGACAGGCCTCCCATGTTCTTCAGCCACTTGAACACCAGGCCGCAGATGTAGATGCCGTAGGCCGGCGGAGTGTTGGACAGCGACTTGGCCTCCACCTGGGTGGTGTAGCGCATGATGGAGGGCGTAAAGGGCAGCACGTCCTCGCGCACCAGGTCGTCGCGCACGATGACGATGGTGACGCCGGCCGGGCCGATGTTCTTCTGCACGCCGCCGTAGATGAGGCCGAACTTCGACACATCCATGGGCTCGGACAGGAACATGGAGCTGACGTCGGTGACCAGCGGGATGTTGCCGGTGTCGGGCAGCTTCGGATAGGTGGTGCCGTAGATGGTCTCGTTCTGGCAGATACACACGTAGTCGGCGTCGGGCGAGAACGTCAGGCCGTCCACGTCGGGGACGTAGGAGAAGTTCTCGTCCTCGGAAGATGCCACGCAATTAGCGGTGCCGTAGAGCTTCGCTTCCTTCCAGGCCTTCTTCGACCAGGAGCCGGACACGATGTAGTCAGCCACCTTGTTCTGCATGAGGTTCATGGGGATGGCGGCGAACTGCTGCGTGGCGCCGCCCTGCAGGAACAGCACCTGGTAGTTGTCGGGGATGGCCAGAAGGTCGCGCAGATCGGCCTCGGCGGTCTCGATGATCTTCGCGAAGGGCTTAGAGCGATGGCTCATCTCCATGACGGACATGCCCGTGCCGTCGTAGTCGAGCATCTCGGCAGCTGCCTGGCGCAGCACCTCCTCGGGAAGTACGGCCGGACCGGCAGAAAAGTTGTAAACCCTAGCCATGGAGCAGTTCTCCTTCGTAACGCGCCCCGGGCGCCTGGCGGGCGGCCACCGCGGGCAGCTTGCATTCACCGCCCCATTGTACTCCCAACCCTGACCAGCAGGCCTAACGTAAGAGCCGAGCGGCGCCACCCCCTGCAGCGACGGCCGGCGGTGCCCCCTGTAGCAACTGGCGGTACCGCTCTGCCACGGATGGCGCCGCTCCGCCCGGGGTGCCCCACGCGGCGCCCCGCCCTGTGCACATCCCGCACCCCACCCTACGTCCCAAAACCCTCTCCCCTCCTTTCCCTCCTTTCCCTCCTTTCCCTCCTTTCCCTCCTTTCCCTCCTTTCCCTCGTTTCCTCCTTTCCCTCTTTCCCTCCTTTCCCTCTTTCCCCTTCTCTCAACTCCTTACCCTCCCATGCTGCCAGCTAAACAGCCACAGACACCCCATCTTGGTCAAAACCCCCGCGAGGCGGGGGTTTGGTTCGAAAAAGGTCAATTAAGGTCGAAAATCGTTCGAGGCGGGGGTTTGGTTAGCAGTCGCGATGGAAGCTGCGCCTTCATTGGCCACATTCGCGAATTAAACGCTCTAGCAAAAAAACTGACCTGCGCTTTTTGCGCTCGAGAACCCTCAGTACACTGATAAGCGTCTGCAAAAGCACCGCCTCAAAGCATTTTTGACCTTAAACGCCGTATTTCAAACAAAAGCCCCGCCGTGAGCCAAAAATGACCAGCCTCGGGCGGCCGTTACACCTTCACGAAAGGAGCCGCAATGTACTTCGACAATATGGTTCTGTACTACAAGCCCACCTGCCCCTACTGCCACAAAGTGCTGGCCTACATGGAGCAGGAGGACATCGCCATGCCCATGCGCAACACCCTGGAGCCCGGCGTGAAAGACGACCTCATTCGCATTGCCGGCAAAGGCCAGGTGCCCTGCCTGGTGGTAGACGGTGTGCCTATGTTCGAATCCGACGACATCATCCGCTTCCTGGCCGACCTCATCCTCGAGCGCGAAGAAGGGTAGAGCAACCCATCAAGCCATAAAAGTACCTGCACCACCGAACACTCGTCACCGAAGTCGCCTCCTTGCTCTAAGCCCGCGACCACCGAGAACCGCTAACCACGAGGAGGCTCGCCCACAAGACGCCGAAGCTCGTCGCGACTATGCACATTGAACTTCTGATAGATCCTCCGCGTGTGCGATTTAAGCGTTCCGTTGGCTATGCAAAGCTCATGCTCAATGGATGCCGGACTCTTGCCCAACGCAAGCAACTGAAACACCTCGCTCTCACGCGGACTAAGACGATATGCATCCGCCATGGATGCGCAATGCGCCAAAAAGCGACCGCGCTCATCAGCCTCCGCAGAAAGACCGCCGACGCCAAAGAACGTCAATCCCCAGCGTCGCTCCCCAAACAAGGTGCAGGCACTAACCAATAGAACCACAACCACCAGCGCTACACGAAGCGCAGACTCGTCAACGAAACCAACCAGCGCGCCGTCCTCCATAGCCAACGCGCATCGGTGGCCCGCGATCATGAAAATAGCCATCAGCTCTTCCACACCACAAAGCACAAGGACGGAAATGCCATAACGATGGGATAAATCGCAAAGAAGAATAGTGAGCAGGAGAAACATCAAGCTGTAGCCCAAGGCAACCAAAAACATCGAGAAGGTTCCAGGAGAGCCCATCGAAAGAAACGTAGCAAGCAGCCCGCACGCTACGAAAAGGAAGGGCGTGCGAAACATCTGGGCGAAGTCAAATCGATGAGAAAGGAAGAACGTAGTCAGAAACACCAGGACGGCGGCCGCGGAGGCCCCCAAAAGGAAGGCAGCCCCCTCATCTGCTGGCGCCATCGCCTCGTTGAAGCCCAAAACAAACTCGTAGACCCCGAGAACCAGAACGAGACGCCAAGGAAACTTCAACGTACCCCAATCGCTCGGCGGCCTCTCGTCGTTAGGAATAGAGCGATATGAAGCTATCAGGCACCCAAGCGACAGAAGGGGAAGCGCCCCCACCCCCAACACACGCCGAAAACCCTCCAAATCTTGCAGCACCCATCCAAGTGCATCTCCGAAGAGAAATGCACCGCTGACGTACAGAACAATGCGCAGCGTATTAAGGCAGCTTTCTAATTCAGCCCACAGCAAAATGGAAACGGCGCCCCCCGCAGCCCCTAGAACAACAAAGAGAGCGGCAACGTTCGGCGAGAGAGCGGCCCCCCATCCTTGCCCCAGAGCCGATATCACCATAGCCATAGTCGCAGCCCCTACAAGAGGGCGATGTGACCAAAGAGGCGCGAGTTTACGAGCAAAAACTATGCCCAGAAAAAAGAGGGCGATCATAGTTGCGCTCAGAATATCCTGGCCAAGCCAGACATCAACCCCAAACGCCTCAGCGGAAAACGCCAGCGTGGCACCATTAAAAGCACGCACGAAAGCAAACCCGAACAATGGCATAAAGAGATGACCCAGCTCTTTTGCCCGTCTCTGACGAAAGAGCTGAAACCCCCCGCGCTCGCATTGATTGCCGGAGCCGTCTTCCTGTTGTTTGCTACGTGGTGTCATGATCGGGATTGTAGCGCAGATGCGCTCCCTATGCGTGGAGCAAACCCCGGGAATTACCGACAGCAAATTCTGTTTCTCCTTGTCAGACCACGGTTACAAAATGCGGGTTACAAAGATCATCCCCTGATTTCTCTCGGTGAGATGGCAGCTGAGCTCATTTTTTCTAGGCTTGTCAACGTCAATTGACGCCAGCCCCTCCCCGCTTCG
>CAJUFS010000012.1 GCA_910585575.1 uncultured Adlercreutzia sp.
CCGGCGCCGGCGAAGTCGTCGATCCACAGGTCTTCCTTGCAGAAGCGCTCGCCATTCTGGTTGATCCACAGCGTGGGCTGCACGCCGGCGCAGTAGGCGTCAGTGGTCCAGGTAGCCGTGATGGCGCCCAGGGTAACAGGGCCGCACCACATCACGGTGCCCAGGCCCTCGGCCATAGCAGCGCCGGCAGCCTTGGCCATCTTGATGCCGTCGCCATCGCGGCAGTCCATGCCCAGGGCCTGGATGTTCACGTTCTTGGTCTCGGACACGCCGTAGAGGAAGTCGGCGTTGTTGGCGTAACCGCCCGTGGCGATCATCACCACCGGAGCCTCCACCTTCAGCACGTTGCCCTTCTCGTCCTCGGCCAGCAGGCCGGCCACCTTGCCGTCCTCGATGACCAGCTGACGGCCAAAAGTCTTGAAGCGAGCCTCGACGCCCAGCTTCTCGGCCTCGGCGCCGAAGGTCATCATGAAGTGACCGCCCGGGGAGGCATCCTCGCCCTTGTCGTACACGTGCCAGATCTTCGGACCCGCACCGATGGCGATGACGTCGGCGAACACCTGGCCATGACCTTCAAGCCAGTCGATGGTCTCGTTCATCTGGCCGAAGAAGTTCTCGTACAGCTTGTGCTGCGGAATCCAATGATGGAAGTTCAGGCAGGTGTTCATGGCGTTCTTCACGCCGTAGGGCTGGTCGGGGTTGTAGGCACCGGCGAACATCGGGCAGTTCTCACCCGAGGTGTACTTGGTCTCCAAGCCGGTCATGCCCTCGGTGCCGATGAAGGAGCCGCCGTAGCCCTCCATGCGCTCGATAACCACCGGCTTCAGGCCCAGGTCGATGGCTTGAATGGCCGCCGCCGTGCCCGTACCGCCCGCACCGACGATGCACACGTCGGCCTGGATGGTCTCAGTAGGCTCGCCCAGCTCGGCGATCTTCCAAATGTCGTCGGCGGTAGAAGCCGCAGCCTCGTCCTCGCCGGTGGCGGCAAGGTCGCTGGCAGCAGCCGCCGGCTCTTCGCTCTGCGCCTGGGGGGCGCAGCCCGCCAGGCCCGCGCCGGCGATGCCGGCAGCCACAAGGCCCGCTCCCGTCAGAAACGAGCGACGGCTCAAATTGCTTTCTTCGATCATGTTTCCCTCCTCGAAACAAGGTTCGTGCGGTTTTCCCTGAACCGCGATGGCTGGCATTATTGACAAGTCGAAAACCTTTGTGAAGAGATTTCGGTTCAGCTTATTGTTTGCCCCTTGAAACTATAAGTTTCGCCCAGTGATCTGGTCATTGATGTATTTCGGGTACTACAATAGCCTTCGGGAGGGCGCCCTGCGGCGCACAATTGAAAAGGGGTAGGGTCATGCTCGAAGATCGAGTCGATTACTTCATTTACGCCTACGAGTCGCCGAACTTCAGCGTTGCGGCAGCGAAAGTGCCCATGTCGCCCCAAGGCTTTTCGAAAGCCATCCGAAACCTCGAGAAACAACTCGGCGTCACCTTGTTCATCACCGATGCCAACGGCCAGCGCACCCCAACTCCCTACGCCGATCTGTACTACGAGTTCGCCAAAAACCTGCAGCGGGAACGCTCCCAGCTGCAGAGCAGCTTCAACGAGCTCACCGAAAACGGCGCCTTTGATTTCCAAGTACCCACCTCGCTGGGTATTTCAGGCCTTATCGAAGAGCCGCTCAAGGCAGCTTTTCGCCAGCGTTGCCCGGAGGCTCGTCTCACGCTTATCGAAATGCCCGACGCCGAGTGCGAGCGCTTCATCGAAGAAGGGCAATACCATACGGGGCTACTTGTCTCGCCGGCTCGAGGAGACCTCGTCTTCAAGGAGCTATATGCTACGAGCGTATGCCTGTGGGTGCCCCAGCACTGCCCCCTCTTCGAACGTGACGAGCTGACCCTGGAAGACTTGGCTGATCAGACCATCGCCATGCCCGGCCACGGATTCAAATGCTACACCCGCCTGATGACGCGAATGGAAGACGCGGGGCTTCCCGCTCCGCATATCATCGAACGAAGCGAGATCATGTGGATCTATCAGGAGGTTGCCGAAGGTCGAGCCTTAGGCTTCACGCTGCCCTACATGCTGAATCTGGCCGCCTTCTCTCACCACGGCGCCATCCGCGCCATTCCCGTCGAAGGATCGCGCTGGGGCTTCGGCGTGGTCCATAGCAAAGAGCCTCTTGAGGGATCCTACGGGGCCATCTTGGAGTCCTGCGCGCTGGCCTGCTCAAACGACCTCGCTCGGTAGAACTAGCACCGCAGAGACCCACTATCGGGCATCATCGAAAAGAGCCCCGAACGGGGCTCTTGGGATGCGAAAACGAGTCGGGCAGTCCTACTGCCCCATCATGTCTTGGAGTTTCTGGAGGTCCTTCATGGACATGCCGCCCATGCCGGGCAGCCCCAAGCCGCGGCGACGCTTGCCTTTCTTGCCCTTCTTCCCCTTGCGGGAGGCCTGCTGCTCCATGCCGGCGGTGGCCTGCTTCACCATCTTCTTCGTTTCATTGAACTTCTTCATCATTTGGTTCACGTCGGTGACGGTGACGCCGGCGCCCTTGGCAATGCGGGCACGACGGCTGCCGTTCAGAAGTTCGGGCTTGGCGCGCTCGGCCTTGGTCATGGAGTTGATGATGACCTCCATGGCATCGAGTGCCCCCTCGTCTACCTGGCCCGATCCCAGGGCCTTGTCGCCACCGGGCAGCGCGCTGATGAGCTTGGAGACGCCGCCCATCTTGCGCACCTGCTTGTTCATCATAAGGAAGTCGTCCAAGGTAATTTGGCCGCGCATCATGCGCTCGGCTTCCATCTCCTCTTCCTCGGCCTGCTGCACGCGCACGGCGTTCTCGATGAGGGACACCACGTCGCCCATGCCCAAGATGCGCTTGGCCATGCGGTCGGGGTGAAACTGCTCCAGCGAGTCGGGCTTCTCGCCCGAGGAAATGAACTTGATGGGCTTGCCCGTGACTTCGCGGATAGACAGGGCGCCGCCGCCGCGGGCGTCGCCGTCCATCTTCGACATGATGACGCCGTCGAAGTCCACCGACTCGGCGAAGGCCTCCACCACGTTCACCACGTCCTGGCCGGTCATGGCGTCGACCACCATGAGGATTTGGTCGGGCTTCACAGACTCTTTGATGGCCTGGGCCTCTTCCATCATGTCGGCGTCCACATGCAAACGGCCGGCGGTGTCGATGATGACCACGTCGCGCAGGTTGTCGATGGCGTACTGCACGCCTTCCTTCGCAATGGCCACCGGGTCTTTTCCGTCGCCGCGATAGACGCGCACGTCGATCTCGTCGCCCAGGGTTTGCAGCTGATCGGCGGCAGCGGGGCGGTACACGTCGCCGGCAATGAGCAGCGGGCTGTGATTTTCCTGCTTGAGGCGGTAGGCCAGCTTGGCGGCCGCCGTGGTTTTACCGGAGCCCTGCAGGCCCACCAGCATGATGACGTTGGGAATGCGACTGCCCAGCACCAGGCGCGAATCGGTGCGGCCCAGAAGCTCGGTGAGCTCGTCGAGCACAATCTTCACGACGTTCTGTGCCGGCGTAAGGGAATCGAGCACCTCGGCCGACAGGCAGCGCTCCTTGGTGCGAGCGACGAAGGTTTTGACCACCTTGAAGTTGACGTCGGCCTCCAGCAGCGCCAGGCGGATCTCGCGCATGGCGGCATTGATGTCGTCCTCGGTCAGACGGCCTTTGGACTTCAGGCCGGAGAAGATGCCTTGGAGGCGTTCGGAAAGATTCTCAAGCATGGGCTACGTACTCCTTCAGCGAAAATGGTTCGCAAGCATTATAGGGGGTTACTCGAACAGGCGCTTCCAGAAGCTCTTCTTCTGGGGCTGCTCCTCGGAGGCCTCTTCGGGCTCCTCGGCTTCCTCCTGGGCGGCCTCCATGGCCAGCTCGGCCAGCTCCTCATCGGTGAAGGGAGCGTCATCGGCCGGAGCATCCAAGGCACCGTCGAGCTCGGCGGCAGCCGGCGTGTCGTCGGTGGGAGGCAGCTCGTCGTAGGGAATGGCGGCCTCAGTAGGCTCGAAGGTTTGCGCCGCCTCGAACAGGGGCGTGGGCTCGAAGGCCCCGGCCTCAGCGCCCTCGGCCACCGCCTGGGCATTGCGATCGAGCTCGGTGAGCGTTGCGGCCGCCACGCCTTCCTGAGTGTCCTCCTCGGTTTCCACCACGATAGTCTCGTGGGTGCGGCGGCCCAGGGCAGCGTCGAGGAAGTCGTCCTCGCCCTCGGCTGCGGCCGTGGCGAAGGCGTCCTCTACATCGGCCTGCTCGTCGAGCACGGGGGCGTCACCGACGGCGAGAACCGGCGCCTCGGGACGGCCCTCCAACACATCACGGCGGCGCTCGCCGGCCGTGATGGCGGCCTCCTTGGCGTTTTCGCCCGTCAGCGCGTCCTCCACTTCGTCGTAGCGCTCGTCGAAGGAGCCCACCAGGGCCGTGGCGAACTCATGGGCGTCGAAATCGCGCAGGTCGTCGATGCCCTCGCCCACACCGATCTTAACAATGGGCAAGCCCAAATCGTGGCTGACAGCCAGGGCAATGCCGCCCTTGGCCGTGCCGTCGAGCTTGGTGACGATGAGCGCGTCCAAGTCCAGGGCGCGATTGAACTCGCGGGCCTGCTGCAGGCCGTTCTGCCCCGTGGTGGCGTCGATGACCAGCACCGTGTACACCGGCAGCTTCGAGCGCTTGCGCACCACCGAGACCACCTTCTCCAGCTCGCGCATAAGGTCGGCGGAGGTGTGCAGGCGCCCTGCCGTATCGATGAGCACCAAGTCGGCCTCGGTGGCCTCGGCGCGCTCCAGGGTGTCGTAGCACACACTGGCCGGATCGGCACCGCGCTCGCGGGTGACCATCTCCACTCCGGCGCGCTTGGCCCACACTTCCAGCTGCTCGATAGCGGCAGCACGGAAGGTGTCGGCCGAGCCCAGGATGACAGCGCGCCCGGCGTCGGTGGAGGCCTTCGCCAGCTTGCCCACCGTGGTGGTCTTGCCGGTGCCGTTGATGCCCACGAATAGCACCACGGCCGGCTCGCCGCCGAAGATATCCTGTTCGGAATCGGTAAAGGTGGCCGCAATCTCGTCGTTCAGCAAGTCCAGTACCGCGTAGGCATCGGGAAGCGCCTGGCGCGTGGCCTGGTCGCGCAGGTTCTCAACGATGGCACTGGCGGCCGCACCGCCCACATCGGACAGGATGAGCGTCTCCTCAAGGCCGTCCCAAAATTCCTCGTCCAAATCGGGACCGCGGTCCAAAAGGACGTTCATCGACTCCTTGAATTTGTCGCGCGAACGGGACAGTCCCTCGCTAATGCGATCGAAAAAACCCACGGACGTGCTCCTTTGTCATCGTGGCCGCCATCAAAGTTGTTTCGTTCCAGTTTACGCTATTCCCGCGCCCACGCGAAGGAGCCCGATCATTCTTCATGCCAGTTCAAGAGATCGTAAAGCTCTTCCGGCGACAGCGCACCCGCGGCAGCCAGCCCGTCCTTGCCAGGGCTTCCCGTTTGGGAACCACCCGGCAGAGTGTCCCCTACGTCCTCTTCTTCGGCCTCCCCCAGCACCAAAGCCGCGAGCTCGGCCTTCATGGCAGCCAGCGAGCGCATGCGCTCCTCGATGGTGTTCTGGGCCACCAGCTCGTACACGGTGACCGGCTGGTCCTGGCCCAACCGGTGGGTGCGATCGGCCGCCTGGCGCGCGGCGGCGTCGTTCCACCAGGGATCGGTGTGCACCACCACGGTGGCGCCCGTCAAGTTCAGACCCACGCCGCCGGCTTTGAGCGAAATAAGGAACACCGGCACCTTATTGTGATTGAAAGCCGCCGCCAGGGCCACGCGCTCCTTTTTCGGTGTGGAGCCCGTCAACTGGTAGAACGGTATCCCTTGCTGCTCCAGCCGTTCCGCCACACGGGCAAGAAAACTGGTGAACTGGGAGTAGACGAGCATCTTCTGCCCCGCTTCGCATCCGGCGCATACCAGCTCCAGCAGCGCTTCCATTTTGGCCGAGGAGCCCTGGTAGTTTTCGAACACCAGGGCAGGGTCAAGGGCAATGCGCCGCAGGGAGGACAGCTCGGCGAGCACTTGGACCCGGGGCGCCCGCGCCTCGCGCTCCTTGTCGGACAGGTAGCGTGCCTCACGGGAGCGGGACAGTCGAATTTGCGCCGCCAAGCGCTCGCGCAGCGACTGTTCAGCCCCGTCATAGAGGCGGCGCTGCTCGCCCTCGAGCGCCACGGGCACGGTCACCGTGGCCTTCGCCGGCAGCTCGGGCGCCACGGCCTGCTTCGTGCGCCGCAGGACGAAGGGAGCCGTCAGCAGGCGCAGCCGGCGGGCGGCGTCGTCATCGCCGCCGATGATGGCCGCCTCGAAGCGCTCGCGAAAGCGCTGATAGGGGCCGAGCAAGCCCGGCATGAGGAAATCGAAGATGCTCCACAGCTCCGAGAGGCGGTTTTCCAACGGGGTACCCGTCAGCGCCAGGCGATGATCGGCGCGTAGCCGTTTGACGGCCCGCGTGGTGGCCGTAGCGTGATTCTTGATGTACTGGGCCTCATCGAGCACCACCACATCGAAGTCGAGCGCCTCCCAGGCCTCGGCATCGCGGCGCACAACGTCGTAGGAGCACACCAGCACCTCCGCCGCGCCGGCCCGCTGGACTGCCCGCTCGGAAGCCGAGCCGCTCACCGCGCAGACACCCAACGCAGGCGCGAAGCGGGCGAACTCGGCCATCCAGTTGTAGACCAGGGACGCGGGGCACACCACCAGCGCGGGCTTTGTCGCCGCACCAACAGGCGCTTGGGCCTGGTCCTCGGGCGCTTGGCCCTGAGCCTCGGGCGCTTGGACCTGAGCCGCGAGCGCCTGAGCGCGCCGTTGGCAGAGCGCGGCGATCACCTGTACGGTCTTCCCCAGGCCCATCTCATCGGCCAGAATGCCGCCGAGACCCGCTTCCCACAGCGCCTCGATCCACTCCACGCCCGCTGCCTGATAGGAGCGCAGTCGTGCCTCGAAGCCTGGAATGGCAGCAGTTGCTTCCTGGGTCGCGCGGGCTCCGGAAGGGGCTGCGGCACCCTCCGTCGCCGCATTCTCTGCTATCGCGCCTTCCGAAGACGCGGCATCGCCCGCGCCCGAGGAACTTCCGGCCCGCTGGGCGCGACGATAGAGCGACCGATAGCGAGCAACGAACTCGGTAAACCCCTGATCGCGATAGACGTCGGCCAGCTCGTTATCCAGATAGAAGGCCTGCCAGGTGGGCAACTCCACCGGCGAGCCGTCCCAGGTTGCCGCATCAAGGCCCACATCCTGGGCCAGGCGGTTCAGCTCGGCCACGTCACTGGCATTCAAATCGAGGAAGGCGCCCTGGCGCAGTCGGTGGAAGCGGCGATGGCGCCGATAGGAGCCGAGCAACGCGGCCAGCTCCTCGGGAGGCACGTCGCTTAAGGCCACGTCCATGGCAATAAGGTTGCCCGCCAGGGAAAGCCCGAGGGACAACCGCGGAGGCCGCGCGAACAGCAGCCGATCGAAAGCCGGCGTGGTATGTACCGCACCGGCCTCCTGGAAACGTGCCAGCCCTTCGAAGAGCAATAGACCCACGGCTTCCTCGTCAGCCAGGGACAGCGAAGCCGAAGCAGGCACATACTGCCGAAGCATCTCGAGGGCGCCCTGCTCGCGCTCAAGGTTGCGCCAAAGCATTTCCGTGCTGGCCTCGGGCACCTCGTCCACAACGCCGGCCATCACCACGATACCCTCGCGCACCTGCTCCACGGCCCCAGGAACCTCTGAGGGTCCCAGGGAGAGCACCACTTCATCAGCCCCATAGCGCACGCGGGCGCCCACCTCGATGGCCTCCCCCACGCGGTCGAAGTAGAAGTTCACCTGGCACGGACGACGGCGATAGGCATCGAGAAACGCCGGGGCCTGCAGCTCGAAGGCCTCCTCCAACCGCGGCAGCACCGTCGCGCCGAAGGCCGGCAGATCGGCAGCGGCCACAAACAGCTCGGCATCGTCGGCGTTATAGACCTGACGAATGAACTGCGCTCCCTCGGCGCATTCATCTCCCCAGCGATAGAAGACGTCATCGAAAAGCACATAGGCACGGTCATCGGAAAAGGCACCGATGAGGGCATCGTCCCGCGTGAGCACCACCCCTCCGTCTTCCTCGATGAGCCGCAGCAGGGCCGGCGGCCGCCCGGAGGCGCAATGTACGGTCATACGCGAGCGCACGCTGCCGTCGGTGCAGGCGAAGGCGAAGGGCTCCTCTCCGGTGGCATCCAGGAATTCCACCACCTCGTCCTCGCTCAAATGCAGCGTGCGACCCACCGTTTCGGGCGCACGGCACGACGAAGACCAACGCTCCTCGTAGGCAAACGCTCGGCCGCGGGACCCACGACGAGTCTCCTCTCGCTCACGACGCCGCCGCACCGCGCGACCGATAAACCCCACAAAGGGGCGACTGGCCGGATGGAAGGCGCCAAGGCAGTGCACAAACGACAGCTTGGGCCCGTAGGTGGCTTCCTCCCCGCCTTCGCAATGGGCGACGAAGTCATCGAGGGACTTCACCACGTAGGAACCGCGCTCCCCCTGCACCGAGAACGCGAGCGAGAACTCTCCGAAACCGTAGGTCAATGTAGGCAGCAGCCGCACGACGCCCGCCCCCTCAGTGGGCGCTTGGGCCATGGCGCGCACAAAGGCGGCGAGGGCCGGGCTGGACGAGCGAGCGCCCTCCCGCGACGATGGAGTATCTTCGGTCACGACGATTCCTTATAAGTTTATATGTTTATAGTAACTTGTCTTCTTTCCTATTATAAGAACATTTGTTCATGGTATCACAGGTTGTCGCCGGCGCACCAGAGCAAATGCACGGAACGAGCCGCGACCTTACGCAAATGTCCAAGGCCCGAAGACGAACGATATACGAACAAACGAATGAGCGAGTGCGTATCGCACCGACACCAGAATGAGCAGGGGCGTAACGCGCCGACATCCGAGCGGGCGGGCGCGTATCGCACCGACACCCGAACGAGCGCGCTTATCGCACGACGTCCGAATGTGCGGGCGCGCACCGCGCCAGTGTCCGCACGGAGCCTCCCCGATTTCAACCGCAGGCTTACGGGACGTCAAAGGCGCAGCATCGAAGCGAATCCGCCCTCAGCCCCAACCTCTCTTCCCGCATAAGATGACCTTAGCTGTTAACCCACGGGAAGGAGATCCCATGAGCTTTCTGGACAAGATGAAGGACGCCGGCGAGGACATCAAAGAAGCGTTCCAGGATGGCGCCAAGGACCTGGCCGACAAAGCCGGCGACCTGAAGGACGCCGCCGCCGAGAAGGCAGGAGATTTGAAAGACGCAGCCGCCGAGAAGGCCGGAGACTTGGCCGACAAGGCCGGCGACCTGAAGGATGCTGCCGTCGAGAAGGCCGGCGACTTGAAGGACGCCGCCGCTGAGAAGGCCGGCGACATCGCCGATGCCGCCTCGGACAAGGCCGAAGAGCTGAAGAAGGCCGCTGCCGACAAGATGGACGACGCCAAGAAGGCCGCCGCCGACGCGAAGGACGACGCGAAGAAGTAGCGTTTCTTCCAACCACTCCTGAGAGAAGGCCCGAGAGCATGAGTTCTCGGGCCTTCTCTTGTTGGCGGTCATTCTCGCTGGCAGTCGTTACCGTCCTCAAGGGGAAGGGCGCCAAGATGCTCCTCGTCGATCACCACTACCCCCTGACCCCGCAGTCGTGCCGCCGCAACACCCTCACCGCGGCACATCCGCCCCGTAAAGGTTCCGTCGTACACGGTCTCACTGCCACAGGAGGGACTACCGCTCTTGAGCACGGCCACGGCGCAGCCCTCGTCTTCCGCAAGCTGGCACGCAATTTCGGCGCCGCGCTCGAAGGCGGCGGTTACGTCCCGGCCCTCGACATTCACCACGCGCACTCCCGCTCCGGTGCGCTGCAGCTCGCTAGGCAGGCGCGGCGTGGGCAGACCTCCCAGCACCTCGGGGCAGACGGACACCAGCCGATGCTGCTTCGCTAGCGCCTGCACGGCGGCACAGGGCTTCGCGCGCCCATCGTAGCGACAGGGCTCCCCCAGCAAGCAGGCACTCACCAAGATATTCATCGGGCCGTCCTTCCCTTCCCAGAGTCCTCTCTGAAATCTGGTTCCCAGCTGTTTCCTTTTGTTTGCAGTTAGCTTACCATTCGTGGCTGGCCCGAAAACCCCGCAGCGGCTTCTCTACCATGGAGTCGGGTATTCATGCCTGATGTACGATTTGCGCCCCGATTGCCGATCGGGTGCCCGACCGGGCGCATTTGCGCCTTTAGAAAGAGAGCCTTCATGGAACGAGAGCGCTTCGGTTCCCGTCTCGGATTCATTCTCATCAGCGCCGGCTGCGCCATCGGCTTGGGAAATGTCTGGCGCTTCCCCTATATTACCGGCGAGTACGGCGGCGCGGCCTTCCTTCTGCTGTACCTGTTCTTCTTGCTGGTGCTGGGACTTCCCATCATGGTCATGGAATTCGCCGTGGGCCGCGGCAGTCAGAAGTCCATTGCGCGCGCCTTCAACGTGCTGGAACCGCGCGGCAGCCATTGGCACAAGTACAAGTGGATCGGCATTGCCGGCTGCTATTTGCTCATGATGTTCTACACCACCGTGGCCGGCTGGATGCTGGCCTATGTGCCGAAAATGGCCTCGGGGCAGTTCGTCAACGCTGGTACCGAGCAAACGGCGGCCATCTTCAACGCCATGCTGGCCGACCCCGTGGAAGTGGTGTTCTGGATGGTGGTGGTATGCGCTGCCTCTATCCTTATTTGCTCGCTGGGCGTGCAGAAGGGCGTAGAGCGCATCACGAAGGTCATGATGCTGTGTCTGCTGGCCATTTTGGGCGTGCTGGTCATTCGCTCTCTTACCCTGCCGGGCGCCGAAGAGGGCGTGGCCTTCTACCTGCTGCCCGATTTCTCGAAGATCTTCGGCAGCCCCGACGCCTTCTTCGAAGCCGCCTACGCCGCCATGGGCCAGGCGTTCTTCACGCTCTCCATCGGCATGGGTTCCATGACCATCTTTGGCAGCTATATCGACAAGCATCGCTCGCTCATGGGTGAGGCGGCCACCATCGGCGTGCTGGACACGGGCGTGGCCCTGGCCACGGGCCTTATCATCTTCCCGGCCTGCTTTGCTTTCGGCGTAGCGCCCGATTCAGGCCCGGGCCTGGTGTTTATCACCTTGCCCAGCGTGTTCGAGCAGATGTGGCTGGGACACGTGTGGGGCACCCTGTTCTTCGTATTCATGAGCTTCGCGGCCCTGTCCACGGTCATTGCCGTATTCGAGGGCATTTTGCGCTTTGCCATGGACGAATGGGGCTGGAGTCGCAAGAAGGCCGTCACCGTGAACCTCATTGCCATCCCGCTGCTGTCACTGCCCTGCGCCTTGGGCTTCAACGTGCTGTCGGACGTGGTCATGCCGGGCGTCGGCGACATCCAAACCATCGAGGACTTCCTGGTGTCCAGCAACATCATGCCTTTGGGCTCGCTGGTGTTTGTGCTGTTCTGCGTTTCGAAGCGAGGCTGGGGATGGAAGAACTTCCTGGCCGAGGCCAATGAGGGCGAGGGGCTGAAGTTTCCTACCTGGCTGCACCCCTGGATGCGCTTCGGTGTGCCGGTGCTGGTGGTTATCATCCTCATCATGGGCTGGGTACCTATTGTCAGCTCTTGGCTGTAGAAGCTGACGGCAGTAGGGCTCAGGTTCCGAGAACGAGCGCTTTGCTTAGCTGTCCGCGAAAGGACGGCGGTATTCCTCCGGGCACGCGCAGCAATTAAGTTCCAAGAACGGCCTGTTTGGTACCGTGCGGACCGCCAAAATAAGGGGAAATGGTTCCCTGCCTCCGCGAAACCCCAGGTCAGAAAATTTCCGACAGCGCCGCAGGGGTACCAAACCACCCTATCCTGGAACCTGGCCCGTGTGCCCCGTCGTTGGAACCTGGCTTCTCAGGGCCTAACCCCCAGCAAGAGCGTTCCTTGGTTGTCCGCGAAAGGACGGCGATATTCCTCCGGGCACGCGCCGCTCCGCTGACTCGCTTCGCTCGGGCGCTGCGCTCCTTCATGCATTTACTGGGCGGCCTTCGGCCGTCTTCTTTTTGGTGTTCAGACGGTGCCCTGCGGAACACCCCCGCCCTTTCGCTCCTCACCCAACGAGAGAGGGCGGGCAGTTGCCACGGGCTATTCCGCCGGTTTGATGCGGGTGGCGTGGGTGTAGACGTTGAACTTGCCGTTTTTGGCGAAGCCGATGAGAGTGATGCCGTGCTCGCAGGCCAGGGCGATGGACAGGTTCGTGGGCGCGCCCGGCGATATGACCACCGGCACGCCGATGCGAATGGCGCGCGCGATAATCTCACGGGGTACACGACCGCTGAACAGGAGAATCTTGTCGGAGGCATCGACGTGGTTCGCCAAACACCAGCCCGCCAGCTTATCGAGGGCGTTGTGGCGGCCGATATCCTCGAACCAAGCTACGAGCTCCCCTTCGCCATCTACCAGCACGGCGCTGTGCACGCCGCCGGTGCGATGGAACAGCTGGGAGTTCCCTTCCAAAAAGCCGATGCGCGTCGACACCTCTTCGGCTGTGAGCATGGGCTCGACCGACACCGAAGGCCGTGCCGTCGGACAGAGCACTCGGTCTACCACTGCTCCGGCCGTCTCGGGACGGCTGCTGTTTTCCCCGACGGTGCGCACGCGCACCTCGCCGGCCTCTTCGTCAACCTCAACCGATGCCACATCCTCGATGCAGTCGATTTTCCCCGAAGTGTAGAGGCTCCCGATAACTAGTTCGCGGATGTGCCAGGGCGAGCAGGTCATGTCGCGCACGGCCGCCCCGTCGACGAGTATCGTGAACACCACTTCTTCGATGACCGTGTCGATCTGATAGGTGCCCACTTCCTCTTCGAAGCGGCAAATGAGCTCATGGATGAATGAAGACGGACTTGCCTGGTCAACGGCTCCGTCAGATGCGCGCGTGTTCACGGCAACCTTTCTCGCAAGAGGGACAAGGCCATTATACCCACCACAGTGCGCCCTTGCCCCGCGCCCCGCCACCTCACGGCATCTTCACGACGACCCTTTACACGAGACACCCCGCATGAGCGCTGCAGCAGGACACAAGACCCTAGCCCTGCGTTGCGCGAAACTCCCTGCAAAGATCCTTCGCCCCCATTCCCAGGAGGCTGAAACATAACCCAGGCAAAAAAGGACGGCGACCGGGAGGAGGTCGCCGTCCACAGGGAGGGAGATATTTCCTTTAACCCGGGCGTCATCATCCATCAAAACGAGCGGCAACGCCAGGGATTCGATACTCCTCTTGACCGAACTAGGCTTCGTTCACCTTCTTCGGCAGATACCACACCGAGGGGTTGGTACCCTCTTCGGGCAGCAGCTGGAAGCCGCCCTCAGCCTCGGCTTGGGCCTTCAGCGTTTCCAAGTCGCCGAAGGTGCGAGCTCCGCCGGGGCAGGCAGCCACGCAGGCCTGCATCTGGCCATCACCGGCATCGATGCGCTCGGCGCAGAAGGTGCACTTGTCCATGGTGGCCGGCGGCATGGTGGGGTACATCAGCTCCTCGTACTCGTTGAGCTGCTCGCCAAAATAGCCCTCTTCGCTTTCCGCCAGGTGACGAGCGTCGTAAGGGCACACCGTCTGGCAGCTGCCGCAGCCGATGCACTCGTCCTTGTTGATGACGACAATGCCGTCGTCGCGCTTGACGGAAGCGCCTGTGGGACAAATCTCCACGCAGGGCGCGTTTTCGCAGTGCATGCACAGCATGGGATAGGACGTCATGCGCACGTCAGGATAGGCACCCTCCAGCTCGCGCGTCACACGGGAACGGCGCACACCCGGGCGGGTTCCATGGGCCTCTTTGCACGCCACCGAGCAGGCATGGCAGCCGATGCACTTCTTGAGGTCAATAAGCATTCCGTAAGTCATTATGGTCTCCCCCCTTAAGAGATCTTCTCGATCTTGACGCGGACCGTCTGATCAAGTGCGGAGCAGATGTGATCCAGACGCTTCGGATCACGGCCAGGCACCAGGTGCGCCACCGCCGTGCCCTTGCCCTTGGCAAGAGGCAGGAACTCGGAATTGGAGCCCCAGCTGCCGGCAATAACGCTCAGGCAATCCGGATGAATCTTCTCAGAGGTCATGATGGTGCCCTCCACGAACGAGTCGTGCAAGCTGGTCAGACGCACCTGATCGCCGTCAGCCAGGCCCTTGGCCTTCGCCGTCGCCGCATTCATCTCGATGGCGTAGGCGTAGGGGTTCTCGCGGTTGATCTCGTCGATGTAGGGATTCTCCACGCTCCAGGAGTCAACGTTGATGGAGTCGGTGTAGTAGATGGGGAACAGGTCGAAGTCGGGCTCGTCGAGCTCCCACTCCACCGAGGGCTTCCAGTCGGGGAACGGCTGATAGTCGTCGGTTTCCCAAGGAATGTCCAGCTTCTTGACGCTGGCCTCGATCTTCTCCTTGGCCTCGAACATGAAGTCCCAGTACAGCGGCACCTTGCCCGGGGCGTTATCGGCCCAGATGTACATCTCGTCGAAGTCGCGCGGATGGGTGTACACGCCGTTGGCCTTGAACCACTCCCAGTTGTGCTCCTCGTCTACCAGGCTCTTCAGCACCGAGTCGCAGAACGCCTCGATGTCGAACTTCTGGTCCATGGGAATGGAGTACTCCTCCTTGACACGGTACACGCTGTTCATCAGGCCGATGTAGTTGGCATCGAGACCCTTGCGGTGAGCCAGCTCGCCCATGATGGAGAAGATGCCCATGCCGCCGTCCTTCGGCTCCACAACCTTCTGCCACACACCGATGGTCCACGGAACATCCAGACCGCCGATAACGCGATGGTTCAGGAAGAAGTGGGGCAAGGGCTCGCTGCGCTCGAGGTAGTTGGCCTCAGGCAGGAAGATGTCGTAGTAGTAGGACGAGTCGTTGAGGAACAGATCGATGCCCACGATGAAGTCGAGCTTGCCCATGGTCTCGCGCATCTCGTCGTGGTTGGCCCACCACTTGATGGGGTTGCAGCCGTAGTACAGGGCAACCTTGATGGGCTGCGTGTGGTACAGATCGGGATTGGCCTGGGCAATGTTGAAGAACTGGGCGTCGGCGCCGATGGGCTGCAAGCCCAGCATGGACATGTCGGTGGGCACGTACTCGAACTCGCGCACGTTGCGATAGTACGAGCCCGGATAGGCCAGCATCAGGGACACGTCCTCGATGAAGCCGTCCTCTTCCCAAATGGCGGGGCGCCAGGTGACGTAGGGCTCCGCGTCGTCGGTCCAGCCGTTGCAGGCCGGGTCGAAGCCCAGCAGGCCGCCCACGGAGTTGGCCGAGCCCACCAGCACGTTCAGGAAGATGACCGACCAGCAGGCATGGAAGGCATGCTTGTGACGCGTCATGCCCGAGAACATGTCGACGCAGGCGGGACGGAACGGCATGGTCTTGCCGTCGATCTCGATGGTCTCGCCGATGCAGGCAGCCTCGCCGAACTCCTTAGCCACCTGACGGATGGTGTCAGCGGGCACCGAGGTGATGGCCTCCTGGTACTCGGGCGTGTACTTCTTGATGTGCTCCTTGTACAGGGTGAAGCCCGTGGTGCAGGCCTCACCATCCACCGTGAAGGTGCCTTCCAGGGCCGGAGCTGCGCACTCGTCGTAGGGCTTGGCCTTGTTGTCGGTGGTGTCCATGTACAGCGCCTTGTTGCTGCTCTTATCGCGCAGCACACGCTGGGTCTTATCACTGACCAAAGCCGGACCGTTAGTGCGGTTGGTCAGGTACTCGCGATCGATCAGATCGAGCTCGTGCACCAGCACGTAGGCGATGGAGTTGGCTGCCGCGGCGTCGGTGGAGGGCTTGATGGGCACCCACTGGTCGGCCGTTTCGGCGCCGGCACTCATGTGCGGGTCAAAGTTCACGACGCGCAGGCCCTCGGAGCGGCGCTGGGAGTACAGGCTGGCCGTCATGTTGAAGCCGTGACGCGTGGCTGCGCCAGCGTTTGTACCGAACTGGATAAGGTAGTTGCAGTACTTGTAGTCGGGCATGGCGTTGCCGGCGCCTGTGTAGATGTAGCTGAGCTGATGCACGCCGGTACCGCACAGGTCGGCCGTGGCGTTGGCGGGCTCGTAGGTGCCGTAGAGCGCGCCCAAAGCCATGCCCTTCACCAAGCTACCGGCCTGGCTGGACACCATGGAGAAGCTGCCGATGTTGCCCGGATTCTCGGCGGCGGCAGCAGAGAACTTCTCATCGATAATATCGAAAGCCTCGTCCCACTCGATCTCCACCCAGCCGGGATCCTCGTCGGGGCCCTTTTTGGGGTTGGTGCGCTTGAGCGGCTTGGTGATGCGGTTGGGATCGTAGAGCTGCATGATGCCCGCGGTGCCCTTGCCGCAGATATGGCCGTTGCCGATGGGGCTGTCGGGATTGCCCGTCAGCTCCACCACCACACCGTCGATGACGTGGGCCTTAATGGAGCAGTTGTTGAAGCACATGTTGCAGGTAGTGGGAATCCACTCCCCCGCGTTGGGATCGTAGGCCATCTTCTCAGGCACCAGCGATGTATTCGCCAGATCAGTCCCCTCTTTCTCTGCGGTACCCGAGGCGCATCCCGCAAGGCCCAGACCTACCGCGGCCGCGCCGGCTCCTGCCACGAACCCTCGACGGCTGACGTTCAGACCGTTCTCGCCCATGGTTTCTCCCCTCTCTTTTGTTTCCCCCTCGCACCTTTGCGAGGGACTCCTCGCATCCCCTTAGATGCATAGCGTCACAGTAACTTACAAGACTAGGACAATCCAGCGCTTGGATTATCCTAATTGACGGTTAATAAAAAGAGGAGTTTTCTGATCATCTTTACTTTTTTGCTGTCGCCAAAGGGAAATTGAGCCTCTCACAAGGGACGATGACAAAGTTACCGATTCTTAACTTTTTAATTACAGATCCCTAACAGAATTATGTAGAAATTGTGATTGCTCACTCATGCTTTACACAAAAAAGGGACGGCGACCGGGAGGGGGTCGCCGTCCACAGGGAGGGAGATGTCGTTTCGAAGCGCTACAGCTCGGTCACGTTGAACGGGATGTACCACACGCTGGGGTTCGTTCCCTCTTCGGGAAGCAGCTGGTAGCCGCCCTTGGCCTCGGCCTGGGCCTTCAGCTCTTCCAGCTCGCCGAAGACACGCGCCTTGGCGGGGCAGGCCGCCACGCAGGCCTGCATCTCGCCGTTGCCGGCGTCGATGCGGTCGGCGCAGAACGTGCACTTGTCCATGGTGCCGGCCGGCATCGTGGGATACATCAGCTCCTCGTACTCGTTGAGCTCTTCGCCGAAGTAGCCGTTCTCATCCTCACTGAACTGGCGAGCGTCGTAGGGGCAGGCGTTCATGCAGCTCTTGCAGCCGATGCACACGTCCTTGTCGATGACGACAATGCCGTCCTCACGCTTCTGCGAGGCGCCCGTCGGGCAGATTTCCACGCAGGGCGCGTTCTCGCACTGCATGCACAGCATCGGCACCGCGGTCTTGCGCACGTTAGGATAGGTGCCCTCGAACTCGCGCACTACCCTCGAGCGGCGCACGCCGGGGCGGGTGCCGTGGGCCTCCTTGCAGGCGGTGGCGCAGGCATGACAACCGACGCACTTCTTCAGGTCAATCAGCATTCCGTAGGTCATTATGCTCTACCCCCTCTAGGAAATTTTCTCGACTTTGGCACGTACCACCTGGTCGAACGCGGACACCACATGGTCCAAGCGCTCGGCGGTATTGCCGGGGATCAGGTTTACGATGTTCACGCCCTTGCCGCGCGCAACCTCCATCTTGCCCGACTGGCTGTCCCAGGTACCCACCACAGTCGATACGCACTCGGGATGGATACCCTCGGTAACCACCAGCTTGCCCTCGACCGTGTACCCGGCCATGCTCGTCAGGCGCACGGTGTCGCCGCTGGCCAGATTCTTTGCCTGGGCCGTGGCGGTGTTCATCTCGATGCAGTAGGTAACCCCGTCGTCCTCGTTGATCTCATTGATCCACGGGTTCTGCGGCGACCAGCTGTCCGTGTTCTGAGCGTTGGTGTAGTAGATCGGGAAGATATCGAAGGCCTCATCCTTGGCGTAGAAGTCCACGCCGGGGCGCCACTCGGGCAACGGGATGTAGTCGTCGGTCTCCCAGGGAATATCCAGCTCCTCGACTTTGGCTTCCACCTTCTCCTTGGCCTCCAGCATGAAGTCCCAGTAGAACGGAATGCGGCCCGCGGACTCGGAATCCCAGATGTACACCTCATCGACCGTGCGCGGCCGGGTGTAGATGCCGTGCTCGCGGAACCAGTCGAGGCCGTGCTCCTCGTCAATGAAGGACTTGTAAACGCTGTCGACGAATCGTTCGGGATCGAGGCGCTCATCGAGCGGCAGCGCGTACTCTTCCTTCAGGCGGTACATGGCGTTGAGGGTGCCGATGAAGGCGGCGTTGGACTCGGCGCCGGCACGCCACACCAGCTCGCCCCAGATGTCCATGTAGCCCGGCGCGTCGTCCTTGGCGGGCACGACCGGCTGCCAGAACTCCACGATCCACGGCACGTTCAGGCCGCCCGGCTGACGGTGGTTCAGGTACCACTGCGGCAGCACGTCGTAGCGCTCGAGGTAGCAGGCCTCGGGAATCATGATATCGGTGAAGTAGGACGTATCGTTCAGAGAGATGTCGCAGCCCACGACGAACTCCAACTCGGAGAACACCTTGATCTGCTCGTCCACATTGCCCCACCACTTCAGCGGGTTGCAGCCGTACCAGAACAGGCCACGGATCGGCGTCGTGCCGTAGCGCTCGGGGTCGCTCTGGCACACGTGCACGAAGTGACCGTCCTCGGACAGCGGCTGCAGCTGAGCCAGGGTCATATCCACCGGCGTGTAGTCGTTGTTGCGAATATCTTCGTAGTTGTTGGAAGGCGTGCCGGGGAAGAAGCTGTTGCCCACGATGAAGCCATCGTCTTCCCAGATGCCGATATCGTAACCGGCCTGGGGGTTGCCCTCGATCCAGCCATGGTTGCGCGGAGCAAAGCCCAGAAGACCGCCGACGGAGTTGGCAGCGCCCACCAGCAGGTTCAGCATCAAGCAGCTCCAGGTGGTCAGAATGGCATGCTTGTGGCGGGATACGCCGGAGAAGATATCGACCGCCGCAGGACGATGGCGGAACGTCTTGCCCTCGATCTCGATGGTGTCGCCGGACAGGGCCACCGTGCCGAACTCCTCGGCCACCTGACGCAGCGTGGCAGCGGGCACCGTGGTGATCTCTTCGGCCCACTCGGGCGTCATATCCTTGATGTGCTCCTTGTAGATCTCGAAGGCGGTGCGGTACTTCACGCCATCGACCTCATACTCACCCTCGAGCGCCGGCTGCTGGCATTCATCGTAGGGCTTCGCCTTCTTGTCGGCCTCGTCCCAGAACAGCGCCTTGTTGCTGGACTTGTCGCGCAGAACGCGCTGGGTTTTGGAGTCGATCAGCGCCGGGGCATTGGTGCGCTCGGCCAGGTACTCGCGATCGATGAGGCCCTTCTCCATCAGCACATTGGCCATGGCCAGAGCGGCGGCGGCATCGGAGCCGGGGCGCACGGGCACCCACAGGTCGGCCTTTTCAGCGCCAGCGCTCATGTGGGGATCGAAGTTAACCAGACGCAGGCCCTCGTTAGCGCGCAGGTCAGCCAAGCGATCGACGGTCATGTTGAAGCCATGACGCGTAGCGGTGCCTGCCTGGGTGCCGAACTGAACGATGTAGCGGCAATACTGGTAGTCGGGCATAGCGTTGCCGGTGCCCGTGAACATTTTCTCGACCACATGGATG
This sequence comes from uncultured Adlercreutzia sp., assembly GCA_910585575.1. Classification (GTDB taxonomy): domain Bacteria; phylum Actinomycetota; class Coriobacteriia; order Coriobacteriales; family Eggerthellaceae; genus Adlercreutzia. Next base: position 19,826 of record CAJUFS010000012.1, read on the forward strand.
CCCGCACCGCAGATGTCAGACAAAAGGCCCTGGGCACCGCCGAAGGTGCACGCCAGCGCTGCCGCGCGCTGCGTACTGGCATTCAGGGTCGACACCATGGAGGCACCGCCGATGGCCATGGGATTCTCAGCAGCAATGGGACCGAGTCCGGCGAAGATAGCGTCCCAGGCCTCATCCCAGGAAATCTCAACCCAACCGGGATCCTGATCCAAGCCCTTCTTCGGGTTGGTGCGCTTCAGCGGCTTCGTCAGACGGGTGGGATCGTACAGCGTCATGATGCCCGCCGCGCCCTTGGCGCAAATGTGGCCGCCGCCGATGCCGTCGGGATTGCCCGTCAGCTCGACGACCACGCCGTCAACGACGTGAGCCTTAATGGAGCAGTTGTTGAAGCACATGTTGCAGACCGTGGGAATCCACTCCCCGGCGTTCGGATCGTAGGCTACCTTCTCGGCAGCGGGCGACGTGCTCGCCAGATCCGTACCCTCCTTCTCTGCGGTGCCCGAAGCGCATCCCGCAAGACCAGCTCCAAGAGCCGCTGCACCGGCTCCTGCCACGAACCCTCGACGGCTGACGTTCAGACCGTTCTCGCCCATGGTTTTACCCCCTTCTATTTCTTTGAACCCCCGCATCATGCGGGAGCCCTCTTAGCCTTCCCTCCCCGGGAAAGCCCTCCTCGCATCTCTCTGATGCATATTGTCAAGGTACACTACTACACTATGACAATCAACCACTTAGATTGTCCTACTTGATGAATAATAAGTCTTACCTATGGGTAACTTTTCCCTGTTCAGAAGACAGACAGCGCGTTCAGAGCCCTGCCGCACTTGGGCGTCGAAAGCAAAGCGACCCTTTCGCACCCAGGCAAAAGGGCTGCTTATTCGCGATAGCGCTACCTACTTGAGGAATCCTTCGATGTTGTTGAATGCCTCGCCAAAGGCACTGGGCGCAATGATGAGGCCGCCCTTTTCCTTCACACTCTCGTAGATAAGATTCATGGTGCGCAACTGCAGGGCCTTGTCGTTCTGCTCATAGACCGAGGCTGCCTCAACGAACATCTCGGAGATGTCCTTCTCCACCTCGGCCAGCAGCAGACGCGAGTTACGCTCGCGCTCGGCCTGAGCCTCTTTGGAAAGCGCGTCCTGCAAGTCCGACGGCACGGCAATGTCGCGAATCTCGACAGAGATGACCGTAATGCCCCAGGTGCGCGTCTTCTCCTCGAGTATTTCCTTGACCTCGTTGTCCAGCTGCTCGCGGCGCGTGGCCACCTCGGCCAGATTAATGCGACCTACGGCATCGCGCAAGGCCGTTTGGGCCGCCCACCACACGGCCGATGAATAGTCCTCCACCTCGACGCAAGCGTCCTTCGGGTCCCACACCATCCAGAACAGCACGGCGTCGATGCCCAGCGGCACCAGGTCGGCCGTCAGCGCCTCTTCAGCCGAAAAGGGCGTGGTGATCATGCGCTGGTCGACGCGGGCCGCCACCGACTCCACAATGGGAGCCACGAAGTAAAGGCCCGGGCCACCGATGCGATCGAACCGCCCCAAGCGCAGGATGACCACGCGCTCCCATTGGGGCGCAATGCGCACGGAGGCGGCCACGAGGAGACCGATCAGGGCTCCCCCAATGAGCGCCACCGCTTCGTTCACCGTCCAAAGGGCCAAGGCGAATACACCTGCAACTATGAGAAACACCGCCACCGCAAACACGTAGACGCTGTTGCGCGATGTCTTCTTCGCCATGGGCGCGGCCATGGAACCGGCCAGCGCCGTAGCGCGGGCCGTGGACGGCTGCTCCCCTTGGGCCTGCTTCGCTTTGTCCCTCACAACGACCCCCTCGGTCGAACGTAGCTCTTAGACGTTGCCCCCCAGCAAGATGAGCTGCTCGGACACTAAATCGTGGATATCTTCCGAGCGCATGCCCTTGGTAAGGGCCTGCTGCACGAAATCGATGGCCAGGGCCTCCACGTCCTCATCGACGGCCGAGAGCTTGACCCCCTTGAGATCGGAGACGTAAGTACCGCGACCACGCTGCGTATAAATATAGCCATCGCGCTCGAGGTCCTGGTACACCTTGTTCACCGTGTTGTAGTTGACGCCGAGACGCACCGACAGCTCGCGCACCGACGGCAACCGGTCGCCGCGCTCGAACTTCCCCGCAGAAATAAGGTAGACCAGGCGCTTGCGAATCTGAATCCAAATAGGCACGACGCTGCGCTCGTTAATGCGGAAAGAGCAGGCATCCTCTTGGGCGCCCACAGCATCGCGCACCTCTTCTTTTGTCGCCATATTCGTGCCTTTCTCTTAGCTTACGTGTCATAGTACCACAGAGGACGACGACAGCAAAAGCGCGGCAAGCCCCTAGCTCCAGAACGGCAGCACACTCATAAAGGCCAGATTGAAGCGCTGCGTGGCCATGAGTAGCACCACGCGCAACACCAAACCGCCCACCAGCGTTCCCGCCGCTCCCAGGGCCACAGCGGGAAACGAGGGAGTGGCGCGGCAGACCACATCCACCGAGAACGGCGCCACGAGACCCAGCACCACCACCCCGCCCCAAAATGCCGGCGCCAGCGAGCCGGTGAGCACCAGCAGAGCGCCGCTGCGGGCCGGAAAGCCGCTAGCAAGCGAAACAACCAGAAACACCAGCAGCGCCACCGCCTCCAGGACGATCAGCGCCGCGTCGAGCCCCAGCAAACCGCGAGCGCCTTCCATCATGCCCGGCACGGGCTGTCGGAAAAAGGCAACGACCATGAGCGCGGCAAGCCCCGTCGCCATTGCAGAGGCCACGAAGAGCACGGGAATCCAGGGCGTGTGCAGAAAAGGCAGCGAGGGATACAGCGCCAGGAAGACACCGGAGTACACTACCACGAAGAGGGCGAATCCCGTGGCCAGCAAGCTGCATCCCAGCTCGATGGCGCGCAGAATCACCCGCCGCGCCGAGGGGTCGACATCGCCCTCGTCGCTGCCGTCGGCCGCTACCACGCCCAGCACCAGCGCTCCAAAGGCGGTCACCGCGAACAGCAGGATGGCCCAAGCTCCCATCGAGAGCAAGCTTTGGTTCGAGACAAAGAAGAGGTAGAGCGCCTTCTCCGGCACCCCCAAGTCAAGCACGAGGAACGCGGCACTGGCCACCACCAGCACCGGCCCGAGCACGAGCCCCGCGTCGGTCACCGGGCTCACGCGGGCAAACCATCCGCGGGCCGCGTCGGGCCGGAAGCGCAGTGTCAAATCGACGATCGACCCCAGCAGGAAGGCGCCGCCGCCCGCACCGGCGAAGAACAGATACAGTGCGATGTAGATGCTGACCATGACCCCTAGGCCCCTTCCCCACCGGCCAATCCGAATTCCAGGGTGAACGTGGCTGGGTTCGCCACCTTGAGTCTGACGGCCACGCGCTGGCCGAGCCGATAGCGCTTGCCGCTGTCGGCCCCGATCAAGGTATGACCCTCGGGATCGAAGGCGAAGTACTCGTCGCCCAAGGCCCGCACGGGCAAAAGCCCCTCGGCCGTGCAATCGAGGCGCACGTACAGCCCGTAGGTAGCCACCCCCGAAACCACCGCCGAGAATGCCTGGCCCACAAACTGCTGCAGGTACTCGATCATCTTGAGCTCCTGGGACTGACGTGCCGCCTCGTCGGCCACCCGCTCCATAGTCGAGGAGTGCTCGGCAATCCAGGGCAGCGCTGCCACTTCCTGATCGAACTTTTCGGGACGGCGCGTCAGAGCGGCGCGCAGCATACGGTGCACCACCAGGTCGGGATAGCGGCGAATAGGGCTCGTGAAGTGGCAGTAGGCTTCGCTGGCCAAGCCGTAGTGGCCCTCGTTCACCGGACGGTACAGGGCCCGTTTCATGGAGCGCAGCAGCAGCGACGAAACCAGCTCGCCCTCGGGGCGGTCTGCCGCCAGCGCGAGGATATCCTGGATAACATGGGGATCGCCCGCCACCAGGCGCGTCGTCATAGACGCCTCGAACCACGGGAACTCCTGGAAGATGGGCACCAGTCCCGCCAGGGCGTCTGCCGCCGGCGCCTCGTGCACGCGGAAGATGCCGGGAAACTTCTTCTGCTCCAAAAACGCCGCCACGGTCTCGTTGGCCAAGATCATGGCCTCTTCCACGAGAGCCGTCGCATCGGTCTTATGGCGCAGGGCAATGTCGACGGGGCGCCCCTCGTCATCGAGCACCACCTTGGCCTCGGTGGTGGAGAAGTCGATGCCGCCGGCCTCGCGGCGCGCCGCATCGCGCAACTTCGCCAAACGCGAGCAGGCCACCAGACGCCACGACAGATCGACGCCGACGGCGGAAGCGGCCTTGTAGTCCACCAGGATGTCGGCCACCTCGGGGTAGCTCAAACGATGGTTCGAGCGGATAAGCGACGGGTAGATGTCCGAGCGCAGCACCTGGCCCTGATCGTTCAGGTACAAATCAACGGTCATCGCGCGCCGGTCCTCGTCGGGACGCAGCGAGCACAGGTTGTCGGAGAGAGCCGGAGGCAGCATGGGAATGACGCGGTCGACCAGATACACGCTGGTGGCCCGGCGACGGGCGTCCAGATCGACCGAGGATCCCCAGGGCACATAGTGCGACACGTCGGCGATATGCACGCCGCAGCGCCACACGCCCCGGGCCGAGCGCTTCTCGCGCTCCAACGGCTGCAGCGTGGCTAGATCGACGGTGGCTATGTTCCAGTCTCCGTCGCGCCCCACATAGTCCATGGACAGCGCATCGTCGAAATCTTTCGCATCGACGGGGTCGATGGTGAACACGAAGCGATCCCGCAGGTCGCGATAGCCGGCGGCCAAGGCACCCTCCGCGTCGAGCGTCGCCGCGGCCGCATCGGCAAGCGCCCCTTCCGAAAAGACCGTCTCCAGCTTGTGACGCCCGATGATAAGGTCGACCCCTACCGTGGCCTCGTCGGCCTTCTCGGCGATGACCTCCTCGATAACGCCCGTGGCGGCGCTGTGGCGCGAGGGGAACTGGGAGATGCGCACGCGCACGAGCGCGCCGTCGGGCACGTCGGGATAATCGGCGCGCATGGTAAACACGTCATAGGGAATGCGGGCGTCGGCGGGCACCACCACCCCGAAGGGCTCGGCCACCTCGTAGCGGCCCACCACCGTGTCATGGGCGCGATCGATAACGCGCAGAATACGGGCCGCCGGCTGAGAGCCGGGCGCGCCCTCACCGCCCCGCCCCTTGCCGCGCAACGGCGCTATTTCAACAAGATCACCGTCGAAGGCGCCTCCCATGGCGCTCGCGGGAATGAAGTACTCCCCTTCGGCGGTCTGCACAAAGCCGTAGCCCTCAGTGCGCGCCACCAGCACGCCGCGGGGCTGGGCCTTGGGACGGCGGCGCGTGGCCGCTCGACGCGTGCGGGAACGAGCCATGGCCTACGCCTCCTTCGCAAGGGCCCGGGCCGTATCGAGCGCCACAATGCGCTGATCGTCCGTCTTGCCGTCAGCGTCGCCGTTGGCCACAACGGCCTGGGGCACGATGCCCGTGTCGTCAATGTGATAGCCGAGCGGCGTGAGGTACAGCGCCGCGGTGTAGCGCACCGCACCGCCGAAATCCAGCTCGCGCACTACTTGCACCGAGCCTTTGCCCAAGGTGGTCTCCCCCACCAGCTGGGCGCGCTGATTGTCCTGCAGCGCTGCGGCCAGCACCTCGGCCGCAGCGGCCGTGTACTTGTTGACCAGCACCACCAAGGGCGCAGAGGTAATGGTGGCGCCCGACGCCTTTTTCGAGGAGGCCGGGCCGTCCACCGTCTGGATTTCTACAATAACGCCGCTCTCGATGAACAGGCTGGCGATATCGACGGCCTGGGTAAGGTAGCCGCCCGGATTGTCGCGCAGGTCGAGCACGAAGGAGGTGGCGCCTTCGGCGGTCAGCGCCTCGACCGCCTGCTTGACCAACTCGGCCGAGTTCTGGGTGATCTGGCGCAGCTTGATGACGCCCACCTTCCCCTTGGCCAGCTCGGTGCTGAGATTCGCCTCCTCGTACACCTTGCACAGCAGCGTGGTGGTGAAACTCTCTCCCGTTTGGGCATCAAGGCTCGTGGGGCGCATCCAGGTAATGGTCACCTCAGCGCCCTCGTCTTTGGCCAGGGCGTTCACCACTTCGGTCATGGACCAGGTGGCCACGTCGGTGCCGTCGATGGAGTCAAGGTAGTCGCCCTGCTGCACGCCCTTGGCTTCGGCCTCGGAGCCCTCGAACACATCGGCCACATAGGCGCGGCCGTTGTAGTCGGCGAAGACCACGCCGATGCCCGCATAGCTTCGATCCGTGGATTCCTTGATGTAGTTGTTGTACACATCGGGGTTGTAATAGGTGGCGTAGGGGTCGCCCGTGGACTTCATCAAATCGTCGAGCATGGTATAGGTGGCGTCGGTGAGGTTGATCTCATCAAGGCTGTACGTGGTAAGGATGCGCTCCACATCGCCGACGCGGGCCGTGATGGACTCCTCATTGCTTTGAGCGGCGGCCTGGTTGAGCGCCTCCTGCTCGGCATCGGTGACGGGAATGCCCCAGGAGGCAATGAGCTCGGTTTGGCTGCGCAGCACGAAACCGCCCACAAAGGCCACCGCCAGCAAGATGAACACGATAAACAAGCGGAACAGCAGGCGGTTGTTCGCACGCTCCATGCGACGCGCGCCGCGGGCCTGCGGATTGGGCACCGTGTGCCGAGCCTTATGAGCCATGGATCTGCACTCCTTCTCAAAACGAAACGCGACCCCGCGGCGATGAGCCGAAGGGTCGCGCCAACAACTTAAATTGTACCCGCCGCCGCTAGACTTTCAAGTAGCGACGCATGGCGAAGGCCGAACCGATAAGGCCGATGATGAGGCCGGCCACCACCAGCGAGATGTAGATCATCGCGTAAGTGGTGCCGCTGACATCGAGCGACAGGAACGACAGGGCATTCTGCAGCTTCGGCATGGCGTACATGCGCAGCAGCTGCAGCACGCCCACGGCCAGAAGCGAGCCGATGAGCGCATGGAGCGCGCCTTCCATCAGGAAGGGCCCGCGAATGAAGCCGTTGGAGGCACCCACCAGGCGCATGATGGCAATTTCCTTGCGGCGCGCCATGATGGCCAGGCGAATGGTGTTGTTGATAAACACGAGCGCAATGAACACGAGCAGCACGATAAGGGCCGCGCCCAGGTAGCGCACGTACTTCGTCACCGAGAACAGCTTGTCCACCGTCTTCTGGCCGTACTTCAGCGAGTCAGCCGGATCGTCGGGGTTGTCGCAAATGGTGCGGAACGTCTCGTTGGCCTCGATGTCGTCGGCAATTTGGTCGACCATCTGCGGGTCGGACAAGTCGATGTCGATGGAGGCGGGCAGCGGATTCGTGCCGTCCAGCTGCTCGATGATCTCGGGGTTGGTGGTCATGGACTCCTTGAACTTCTCAAGAGCCTGATCCTTGGTGGTGAAGCCCACCGTGGCCACGCCGTTCATGCCCTTGATGGTGTTCATGAGCTCATCGATGGACTCCTGCGGAGCGTCGTCGGCCACGTAGGCGGTGATGGACACCTCGGACTCGATGGAGGACACGAGGCGCTCGACAATGGTGCCGCCCACCAAGAACACACCGATGATGAGCAGCGACAGGAAAATGGTGATGATGGAGCCAAGCGTGGTGGAGAGGTTGCGGGCAAAGCCCTGCAGCGACTCCTTGAAGAAGTAGAACAGACTAGACATCGAAACCGTACACCCCCCTGTCTTGGTCGCGGGTGAGGTGGCCGCGGTCCAGCGCAATAACGCGGCGGCGCATGTTGTCGACCATCTCGCGGTCGTGGGTAGCCACCAGCACCGTGGTGCCCGTGCGGTTAATGCGCTCGAGCAGATCCATGATGCCGCGGGAGGTTTGCGGGTCGAGATTGCCCGTGGGCTCGTCGCAGATGAGCAGCGGCGGGCGGTTCACGATGGCGCGGGCAATGGACACGCGCTGCTGCTGACCGCCGGACAGCTGGTCGGGGTAGCTGTTGAGTTTTTCGGACAGGCCCACCAGGCGCAGCACCTCGGGAACCTGGGTCTTGATGACATGGCGGCTCTTGCCGATTACCTCGAGGGCGAAGGCCACGTTCTCGAACACCGTCTTGTTCGGCAGGAGCTTGAAGTCCTGGAACACGCAGCCGATGTTGCGGCGCAGGTAGGGCACGCGCCAGTTGCGCATGGTGGTAAGGTCCTCGTCGGCCACGTAGATCTTACCCGAGGTGGGCTTGATCTCGCGCGTGAGCAGGCGAATGAAGGTGGACTTACCGGAACCGGAGTGGCCCACCAGGAAAACGAACTCGCCCGCAAAGATTTGCAGCGTCACGTCGGAGAGCGCCGGCTTGTTCGGCTGGGCGGGATAGGTTTTGGTCACGTGATCGAAGGTGATGACCGGCGCACCCATGGGGGCGGCCATCTCATCGACTTCGAGGACGGGAAGCGACTGCGATAACTGGGAGGTCATCTGCGCTTTTCGCGAATGGCTGGCAGTGCCGCGCGCCGTTGGCTGGGCGGTGGGACGGCCAGCGTGACGACCAGTGCGCCCGGGGGCGTCCTGGTAAGGTTCATTCGTCACAGCTTGCTCCGTTCATGTTAATTGTGTACTGAGACGCTCGTAATTCTAGCACAGGCCCTTGCACGCCCGAACCTTCTTCACAGCCTCAACAATGGCGTCAGCGTCTAGTGAGAAGTAGGTAAGCAATTCGTCAAGATCGCCGGACTTGCCAAAACGGTCACGCACGCCTACCTGCTCAAGGGGCACCGGGTACTGCGCGGCGGTCAGCTCCGCCACGGCCGAGCCCAAGCCGCCGATAACCGAGTGCTCCTCGGCCACCACGGCGCAGCCCGTCTTCTTCAGCGACGCCAGAATGGTGTCCGCATCGAGGGGCTTCACCGAGAACGCGTCAATGACCTCGGCCTGAATACCCTCGGCCGCCAGGGCATCGGCCGCCAGAAGCGCTTCGCGAATTTCGATGCCGTTGGCCACGATGGTGACATCGGCGCCCTCGCGCAGCACATAGGCGCCGCCGATTTCCAGCTCGACGTCATCGTCGTAAACGCAGGGCACCGCCGCACGGCCCATGCGCACGTAGACCGGGCCGGGCGTGGCCGCCGCCAGCTTGAGGGCTGCACGGGCCGCCGCATAGTCGGCCGGCACCAGTACGCGCATGCCGGGCAGCCCGCGCATAAGGGACACGTCCTCGAGCATTTGGTGCGAGCCGCCGTCGGGACCCACCGACACGCCGGCATGGGTGGGGGCGATTTTCACATTGAGGTTGGAGTAGCACACCGTGTTGCGAATTTGATCGTAGGCGCGGCCCGTGCCGAACACGGCGAAGGAGCCCGTGAAGGCCACGTTGCCCGCCAAGGACAGGCCCGCGGCCACGTCGATCATGTTCTGCTCGGCAATACCGCAGTTGAACAGGCGGTCGCCATAGCCGGCGTCGGCCAGCTTCTTGGTGGTGGTGGAGCCCGTCAAATCGGCGTCCACGGCCACCACGGGAACGCCCGCCTCGGCCAGCTCGGCCAGGGTGGCGCCGTAGGCGGCGCGGGTTGCCTTCTTCGTCTGGGCCTTCTCGGCGTCAGCCAGTTTCACCATAATCGCACGCCTCCTATGCACAAGCGGCGGACAGCTCCGCCAACGCGGTTTCCAGTTCCTCGGCGCTCGGCGCCTTGCCGTGCCAGCCGGCGACGTTCTCCATGAACGAGACGCCCTTGCCCTTCACGGTGTGGGCGATGACGGCAAGGGGCGCGCCCGTATCGACCGCATTTTCCTTGGCCGCCGACAGCGTCGCGACGAGGGCGTCGATATCGTGGCCATCCACCTCGACGACATCCCAGCCGAAGGCAGCGAACTTCTCTCCCAGATTCTCGGGGTTGCACACATCGACGATGTTGCCATCGATTTGCAGGCCGTTGTTGTCGATGATGGCCACCAGGCGGCCCAGCTGCTGATGGGCGGCGAACATGGCCGCCTCCCACACCTGGCCCTCCTCGCACTCGCCATCGCCGAGCACGGTGAATACCACGCCGTCCTCACCGGAAAGGCGCAGACCGGCGGCCAGGCCGGCGGCCACGGAAAGCCCCTGGCCCAGCGAGCCCGTGGACACTTCCACGCCCGGCACCAGGTTGGAATCGGGATGGCCCTGCAGGCGGGTGCCCAGCTTGCGCAGGGTGTTCAGCTCGTCGGTGGGGAAATAGCCCGCATGGGCCAGCGTGGCGTACAGCGCCGGCGCCGCATGGCCCTTGGCCAGGATAAAGCGGTCGCGGCCGGGTTTCTTCGGATCAGCGGGATCGTAGTCCATCACGCCGCCGAAGTAGAGCGCCGTGAGGATATCGATGCAGGAGAGCGACCCGCCAGGGTGCCCGCTTCCCGCCTCGGTGATCATGGTCAGGATATCCTTGCGAAGATCATTGGCCTTGGCGGCCAGCTGGGCTGAGTCCATGGGCTTCCTTTCCTACCGATGATTGGTGAGATCATTGTACCTTATGAGACCCCTCACCTATCAAGCCCAACCGTCCCCTCTGCACACATTTCCCGCCGAAGGCTTGGCGCAAGAGAATCCAGGGGAAGCCGGGGCCCTGTCCTTGGCGAAGAGCCGGACCAAGAGCAATTCATGGCTGCGGAAAAGGAGCGACCTGCGCGCTTTCTGTCGGCGGAACTTCGCCGAACGCCCTATTGGGCCGCGCGCCAGGTGTGATAACCGATGACGAAGGGCTCCAGGGCTCCTCCCAGCACGGCGTCGACGTTGCCCGTTTCCACGCCGCTGCGCAAGTCCTTCACCAGCTGGTACGGGAACAGCACGTAGTTGCGAATTTGGCTGCCGAAGGAGTTGTCCATGCGCTCGCCGCGCAGCTCGTCGAGCTCCTCCTGGCGCTTGCGCTCCTCCAGCTCGTAGAGCTTGGCGCGCAGCACGCGGAAGGCCGCCTCCTTGTTCTGCAGCTGGCTCTTCTCGTTCTGGCAGGTAACCACGATGCCCGTGGGCTCATGGGTGAGGCGCACCGCGGAATCGGTGGTGTTCACGCACTGGCCGCCCGGGCCGCTGGAGCGGTACACGTCCACCCGCACGTCGGCGGGGTTCAAATCCACCTCGATATCGTCGGAGATGACCGGCAGCACCTCCACGCTGGCGAAGGTGGTCTGACGGCGCTTCTTCGCATCGGTGGGGCTGATGCGCACCAAGCGGTGAATGCCAATTTCGCTGCGCAGCATGCCGTAGGCGTAGCGCCCCTCAATTTGGATGGTGGCCTTGTCAAGCCCGATGCCCTCGCCGGGCACCAAGTCGAGCACGGTGACCTTCCAGCCCTTGTCCTCGGCGTAGTGCACGTACATCTGGTACAGCATCTCGGTCCAGTCCTGGGCCTCCAGGCCGCCTTGGCCCGGGTTCACCGTGAGGATGGCGTCGCCCTCGTCGAACTCGCCGGAGAACCACGACTGGATTTCCAGCTGGTCGAGCAGCGGGGTCAGCTCGGAGGCCGCAGCCGCAGCCTCTTCGGCGAAGGCCTCGTCGTCATCGGCCAGCTCAAGGGCCGTGCGCGCATCGTCAAGCAGCCCCTGGGCGCGCTCGAAGTCCTCGATGGTGGCGCGCACGTTGGCCGCCTGCTTGCTGACCGTCTGGGCCGCCGCCGGATCGTTCCAGAAATCCGGGGCCGCCGTCTGCTCGTCCAACCGCGCCAGCTCGGCGCGCTTGTCCTCGATATGCAAGAACGAGAAGGCGTCGTCCACCCGGCCCGCCGCCTTCTCCAGTTCCTTTTGTAAATCTTTCAGTTCCATCTACAAATTAGCCCCGTGGCACTTCTTGAACTTTTTGCCGCTGCCGCAGGGGCACGGATCGTTGCGGCCCACGTTGGCGTAGGGGTCTTCTTTGTCCTTCACGAAGGTCTGGGGCTTGGCCGCCGCCGGCTTCGGCGGAGCGGCGGGCACATTGCCGGCGGCGTGCTTGCCGCGAATGGCCGAAGACTCCAGCGCCTCCTCGGGCGAGGAGTAGCTCATCTTGCGCTCCAGCGGATCGGCCTGCTCTTCCAGGGCCGGCGCGTTCGGAGCCTCGGGCTTCTTGGCAATTTCCAGGCGCAGCAGGGTGCGCAGGTAGTCGTCGTACATGGAGTTCGTCAGGCTCTGGAAAGCGTTGTAGGCCTCGTTCTTGTACTCCACCAGCGGGTCGCGCTGACCGAAGGCGCGCAGGCCGATGCCCGTCTTCAAGTAGTCCATTTCCTGAAGGTGCGCCATCCAGCGCGTGTCGATGATGCGCAGCATAACCTGGGCCGACAGGTTCTCCATGAGGTCATGGCCCAGCTGCTCGGTCTTCTGCTCGTAGATCCACTCGAGGAACTCGTACAGGGCCCGGGCCACCGCCTCGGGGTCGTCACCGTGGTCCACGTTGGCCACGGAAAAGTCGTTGCAGCCGGTCATGTTGGCGGCCCACAGGTCGATGGCCTTGGCATCCCAGTCGTCGGACGCCGTGCGGTCGGGGCAGCACTCCCCCACGATGGCATCCACGGCGTCGCGGATGATGCCGGGAATGCGCTCGGTCATGGATTTGCCGTCGAGGATGGCATTGCGCTCCTCGTAGATGGCCTTGCGCTGCAAGTTCATGACGTCGTCGTACTCGAGCACGTTCTTACGAGCGGCGAAGTGCATCGTTTCCACCTGGCGCTGGGCGTTCTCGATGGACTTGGACACCATGCCGGCCTGAATGGGCATATCGTCGGCCTGGTTGGTTTTCTCCATCATGGCGGCGATGGAGTCCATCTTCGAGCCACCGAACAGGCGCATGAGGTCGTCTTCCAGCGACAGGTAGAACTGCGTGACGCCCGGGTCGCCCTGACGGCCGGAACGACCGCGGAGCTGGTTGTCGATACGACGGCTCTCGTGGCGCTCGGTGCCGATGACGCACAGGCCGCCGGCGTCGCGCACCTGGCGCTGCTCGAGGGCGCAGGTTTCCTTGGCCTGGGACAGAGCCGCCGCACGCTGGGCCTCGGTGGGAGCGCCCTCGACGGGGTTGCCGTCCTCGTCCACGCTGGGCAGATCGGGGTCGAGACCACGCTGGCGCAGCAGGTCCTCCGCCAGCATCTCGGGCTCGCCGCCCAAGCGGATGTCGGTACCACGACCGGCCATGTTGGTGGCGATGGTGACGGCACCGAGACGACCGGCCTGGGCCACGATATGGGCCTCGCGCTCGTGGTGCTTGGCGTTCAGGGTTTCATGCTTGATGCCGCGCTTATCGAGCAAACGGGACAGCTTCTCGGAGTTCTCGATGGACACGGTGCCGATCAGGCAGGGCTGACCGTTGGCGTTGCGCTCGGCGATGTCATCGGCCACGGCGTTGAACTTACCGTCCACCGTGCGATAGACCAGGTCGTTCTCGTCCTTACGGGCCACAGGGCGGTTCGGCGGAATGGCCATGACGGGCAGATTGTAAATCTGGCGGAACTCGGCGTCCTCGGTCATGGCGGTACCGGTCATGCCCGACAGCTTGTCGTAGAGGCGGAAGTAGTTCTGCAGGGTGATGGTGGCGAGCGTCTGGTTCTCCTCGCGCACGAGCACCTTCTCCTTCGCCTCCAAGGCCTGGTGCAGGCCCTCGGAGTAGCGGCGGCCCTCCATGATGCGGCCCGTGAACTCGTCGACGATCTTCACTTCGCCGTCCATGACCACGTAGTCCACATCGCGATGGAACAGGAACTGGGCCTTCAGGGCCTGCTGCAGATGGTTGGCCAGCTGGCCGGACGGATCGGCATAGATGTTCTCGATGCCGAGCATGGTCTCGATTTTCTCAAGACCGCTCTCCGTGGCGTTGATGGTCTTCTTCGCCTCGTCCATGTCGAAGTCGACGCCCTTCTGCAGCCCCGGCATGACGCGGGCGAACTTCTTGTAGGTGTCGGCCGCCTGGGTGCCCGCGCCGGAAATGATAAGCGGGGTACGGGCCTCGTCGATGAGGATGGAGTCAACCTCGTCGACGATGGCGAAGTGATGGCCGCGCTGCACGCGGGAGCTGCCGCGGGTGACCATGTTGTCGCGCAGGTAGTCGAAGCCAAACTCGGAGTTGGTGCCGTAGGTGACGTCGGCCTTATAGGCGGGAATCTTCGCCGCCGGAGGCATGCCGTTCTGAATGAGGCCCGTGGTCATGCCCAGGAAGCGGTAGATCTGGCCCATCCACTCGCAGTCGCGGCGAGCCAGGTAATCGTTGACGGTGACGATGTGCACGTTGTGACCGGGAATGGCATTCAAGTAGCCGGCCAAGGTGGACACGAGCGTCTTACCTTCACCGGTTTTCATCTCGGCAATTTGGCCGTCGTTCAAAGCCATACCGCCGATGAGCTGCACATCGAAGTGACGCAGCCCGATCGTGCGCACCGACGCCTCGCGCACGGCGGCAAAGGCCTCGGGCAGCAGGTCCTCCAGGCTCTCGCCCACTTGGTAGCGCTCGCGGAACTCCTGGGTCTTAGCCTTCAGCTCCTCATCGGACAGCGCCTGGAACTGGGGCTCCAAGGCGTTGATTTCCTCAACCTTGGCTTGGTAGCGCTTCAGCTGCTTCCCTTCGCCCATCGTGAGCAATTTTGAGAGAAATCCCATGGGTGACGTCTTCTTTCTCTGCGGTAGTGTCGTGATAGATGCGCTTCGGCGCACCGCCGAAGGCCTCCGTGCGTAAATCCGCTCCACTCTACCACACTGAGCAGGAGCAAAGGGGAATTTCACAGGGTTTGCAGGAGGGCTACGAAGCCCGTAAAATTCCCCTTTCGCCCCACGGCAAGCTGGGGCAAGAAACCGAGCCGCCGGCCACCCCTTCAGCCGGGCAGCACAGCGCAGCTTCTCAAGACGCGACGATTCCCTCTCGACGCGACGCCCCCTCCCGACGCAGCGGCCCCTTCTCGACGCGGCCAAAAGGTCGCACTTCCGCCTGCGCCGCTGCCGAGTGGCGCGGCTCTACGCCTCCGGAGGCAGCACGAAGAGCGTGAAAGTGGCCTCCGTGAGCAGAGTGCCGTCGGGCAGCTCGAGGCGGCAGTGCACCACAATGGTGCTGCGCCCTACATGAGAGGCGTCGGCAAAGGCGCATACAGGGCCAACCGGAGCCTGCTTGATGAAGTTGACGGCGCTGGTCAGCGCCACATTGTTGAGTCCGAGCGTCGTCGCCGTCATGCCTGCCGCCACCTCCAGCAGCGTGGCGAGAAAGCCGCCGTGGATGCCTCCATGGTAGTTGGCCGCCGTTTCCGGCACCTCGACCTCAAACGCAATATGCCCTCGCTCGGCCTCGGTAATGCGCAGCGAAGCCATCTCCGCCTGCGCCGTCACGTTCTTCATAGCCGCCTGAGCCAACGATTCGTCCAGCATAGCTGCCTCCTCTTCCGAGTCTCTTTATCTTCAGAATATTTTACCTGGCAGGCAAGACCATGGCCCACTCTTCCCCACCAATCTCCTAAGAGAAGCACGCCCCCTCCTGCCACTTCAAGCGGAAAGCGCGAGGTGCTGCACGCAACTTATCCGAACCGAGAGCGCAGAACTACGATCTCGGCTCTGAGCGCAAAGCGCAAGGCGGTGCCCCAACCCCCTGAGCAAAAACGTCACACCGCCTTAACCGCCCCAAGCAAAATCGAAAGGCTGCAGCCCTCTAGACCGCCCGGCAAAAGCTTCGAGCCTCAATTGGGTGATTTTTTTCGATATGTTAACTGTCCACCCTCTCCAGCAAAACCGCTCCTCTCGTTTTTCTCGCACGAGTGTAATCTATTCAAAAAAAGACCAGGTCAGAGCATCACTGCTCTTCTGCTTAGCGGCAAGTTGGTCCACCTCTACCGCAATTCAGCACCTATACCGCTAACAAAACGCAGAAAACCTGACCAAAAAGCACGTCTGCCTTCGAAACAGTCCGCGTCCCATGCCTTACCGCGGGAGCCCTCTTTGACTAGCAGGCGTCTGAAGCTCTGGGGCGAAGTTCCGATGGAACGCGCTTAGCTCATGCCGCAGTTCCATATGCCTCTCCAGCTCGCGAGCATCCATCCGTCGCACCCGCTGGCCCGCTTCCCCAAGCGACTGGCATACGAGCTCTTGGAACTCGATCACATTCGCAAACTGACTCCAGGTGACAGAGCGCATCTGGATATCGCACGCCGCCAGGGCATTGCGCTTGCGCGCATCAAGCACCTGGGCACGGGCGTCCGCATGAAAAGCCAATCCGTCGCACTCGATGACAAGGCGTCCATCGGCCAGAAGAAGATCCGCGGTCATACGGTCTCTACGAGCCAACGTTCTCGCCCCTCGGACAAATTCGATGGTTTCATTAAGGCGTATGTTCCTTACACCAAAGCCACCGCGCAACCGAGGCGCACAAAGTACGGCAGCCACTTCGGTTTCCATCACCGAAGCCGATTTCGCCAGCACCCTCGACGCCGCCACGCGAGCCTTCTTGACCCCGTGGGCGCCATGCAACCGCTCTGCGAACAAACGCAATCGACCGGGGGAACACAACGGATGGCGCACCATCATCCCACGCTCCCCGTCAAGCGGATAGCAACCACAGAGCTCGAACCCAAGCGCAAGAAGCTCTCCATAGCTGAGCGTTTCAGCCATTTGGCAAAAGACTAATTCTGGAAGACACACATACAGCCCCGAAGTCACTTTCGCAAGGAACGGCGCTGGAAAATCAACACTCCGATGATGGTATATCACTCCGGGTTTTCTCCTAAGTCCCGGCCGCCTTCGTCCAACCAGGTGAAGCACGGGCATCCCCTCTTGGCCCTCCGCCGCGCACCCCTCCCGATGCTCTCGAGGGAAAACGGCACCAGCTACCAGAGCAAGCGCAAACTCAACATCGCTTTTATCCATCAACGAAGTCCCCGCCGCACGCTCGCCCTCTTGATCGCATCGACGTCGAAGGTCCTGGCAAACCCGCTGCGCCGATCGCACGTCGTAAGCGGCATCGCGCAAGATTCCCGACGTTGACAGCACCCGAAAGGGCAGATCGCGCGTATCCGAGGGGTTGCGACTGTGAAAACGCGCAAGCGACACGGGATGCCGAACGCTCCAAGAACGCCAGAAATCGAAAGCCGATCTGTAGCCCAGTACGATATCCATGGCGTCATAGTAACGCCACTCAAGAAGAAGCTGTTTCTTCGTAAACGAACCTGAGCGAAATAAAAGCTCCTTCCCCGAAATGGAACTATTTTTTTCGTTTTGTTAGCGAAAAAGGGCCATCAATTGCCCAGGAATCCCGAGGTATCGCAGTCTTGGATGTCCCGCAATAAAGGAAGCGACTTCCAGTCAATAAAACCCCTGATGAGGACAACGGCATATTTTTACGCACATTGATCTCCATTCGCAGAAAGAGCGGAGCACGTCCTGTCTGCAGAATACTGCTAACAAACCGCAAATTCTTTGCCGTAAACACCAGGAGACCTTCGATTTCGAGAAAGCCGCCAAAAGGGCGGACGCGAGCGCAAAAATGCGCGTACAAGAGTGAGCACAAAAAAGCCAGGCTGCGCGAAGCAGCCTGGCTCGGGGTTGAAGCGGAGCGGCGCAGCGTTTAGTGCTGCAGGTCCTCCGGCTTTACGCGACCGCGGAAGGTGCGGTAGATGATGACGTGGTAGGCCAGCACCAGCGGCAAGCCGATGCAGGTGATGATGGTCATGCACGTCAACGACAGCTCGGACGAGGCGGCGTTGAAGATGGTGATAGCCGGACCGACGGAATCGGCCGTGGCGTTTACCAGCGTGGGGAACATCGAGCAAGCCAAAAGCGCCACCAAGGCAATCATGGCCGCCGACTGGGCCAGGAACGCCTTGAGGTCGTCGCCCTGCATCTTGCCCACCAGCATAGAAGCACCGAGGCCCACCACAACCAGCGCGGCGAACAGCCAGCGCAGGACGCCCAAAGCCGGGTCCATCTCGGTGCCGACGAGCCCCAGGGCGAAGACGGACACCACGACGAACAGCACGAGGGCCACCACCTGCAGCGGGAAGCGCAGCGCAGCGGCGCGCGCCTGCAGCTCGGAGGGAAGCGGTGCTTTCAAGGCGGCCCAGCAGGCACCGGCGGCCAGGAACATCACCAAACCCAGCAAGCCCGTGAGCAGGGTGAAGGGCGTGACAAGGCCCAGCAGCGGCACGCCGGCGTAGTCGCCGATGGCGTCCATGGGAATGCCAGCGAAGATGTTGCCCACGGCCACGCCGAGCAGCAGTGCCGGCAGCAGCGAGCCCACAAAGAAGCACACGTCCCACAGCTTGCGCCAGGTAGGATCGGCCGCACCGAACTCGAAGGAGACGGCACGCACGATAAGGCCGAACAGCACCAGCATAACGGCCAGATAGAACCCGGAGAACGTCGTGGCATAGGCGTTGGGGAACGCCGCGAAGAGCGCGCCGCCCGCCGTAAGGAGCCACACCTCGTTGCCGTCCCATACCGGCCCGATGGCGCGACGCAGAATAGCCCGTTCCTCGTCGTTCTTGGCAATGAACGGCGACAGCACGCCGATGCCCAAGTCAAAGCCGTCCAACACGAAATAGCCGGCGATGAGCACGAAGATGAGGAAGAACCACAGAACACTTAAGAACTCGAACATGGCTACTCGCCTCCCTTCGCAGCAGCGTCTTCCGCCACGATCACGACATCCTCGACCACAACCTCGTCGTCAACATCGCTGCCCAATTGACGATCGAGCGCACCGGTGCCCTCGACCACCGGGCCCTCCTTGATGAAGCGCCCGATGACGCGGGCCCAGCCAATGAGCAGGACCAGGTACACCACGACGAACAGCGCCAGCGTCACCCACAGCTCGGGCGCCGACACCGACATGGAAATGCCATCGACAGTGAGCAGTGAGACGCCGTCGGGGCCGGACACGGAGGGATAGACCACCCAGGGCTGGCGCCCCACCTCAGCGGTAATCCAACCGGTTTGGATGGCGATGAACGGCCAGATAGGCGACAGCACCGCCAACCACTGCAGCCAGCGCATCTGGCGAATACGGCCGCCCTTGAAGGTGAAGATGAGCACCAGAATGGACGTGATCATGATGAGGCCGTACATGGCCACCATGATGTGGTAGCTCTGGAACACCAGGCCCACGGGCAGGTCCTCCACCACCATGTCGCTGTACTCCTCCGTCTGAGCCAGGTCGTTCAGGCCCGGATACTCGGTGTCGAAGGTGCCGGTGGCCAGGAAGCTGGTGCCGCCGGGAATGGCGAACGGAGCGATAACCTGCTGGTTCTCCTCATCCACGATGCCGATGGCGTACAGCGGAGGCGCCTCGGTCTCGTACTGGCCCTCCATCATGGCCAGCTTCGTGGGCTGCTCCTCCCACACCACCACAGCGGAGGCATGGGCGAAGACGATCATGGCGCAGGAAGTGACAATGCCTACCACCGCGGCAATGCGCATGGTCTTCATGGCGAAGTCGCTGTGGCGATGCTTGAGCATGTACCAGCCAGCCACAGCCATGGCCACAAAAGCGCCCATGATGAGCAGCGCGTCAACCGTGTGGGTGTAGCGTGCGAAGATGGACGGATTGAAGGCGGCAGACCAGAAATCGGTGATGACCGCCTCGTTGCCCGCGGCGTTCAGCTCACCGCCCGCCGGCGTCTGCATCCAGGAGTTGGCAATGAGAATCCACAGGGCGGACAGGCAGGAACCGAACCAGACGAACCACGCCGAAACCATGTAGAACTTCGGCGAGACGCGCTTGCGGCCGAACAGCAGCACGCCCAAGAACACCGACTCCAGGAAGAAGGCGAACAGGGCCTCAGCCGCCAAGGGAGCACCAAAGATGTCACCCACGAACCGGGAATAATTCGCCCAGTTGGTGCCGAAGGAGAACTCCATGGTGATACCTGTGGCGACACCGATGGCGAAGGTAGCCGTGAACACCTTCACCCAGAACTTCGTCGCCGCCGCATCTTCTTCCTTGCGTGAGCGGTAATAGCGGGTCTCGTTGATGGCCAAAATCAGGCCGAGTCCAATTGACAGGGGCACGAACAAGAAATGATAGGCCACCGTCAGCGCAAACTGAATGCGCGACAACAGGGCCACATCAGCGAAAGCCTCCATTGCACACCCCCTCTCTGATTGGCGCGGCACCCCGCGGGCACCGCAAGCGATTGAGCCGACCAATGAGCCATTTATGAGGCAAATTGGTCAACGTCCATCATATACGAGGATGCCCTCCCCTCGCGTGTCAAGTTTCAAACGTTTAGCGGCGCACGTTGGATCAAGGAAGGATCCTCTTCCAGCAGCGCTTGGTAGAGCACCAAAAGCTGCGTCGAGGGATCGAGGCCGAGCGCTTCGGACAGATAGGTGCGGCAGGTGAAGAACGTGTCCAGCGCTGCCGTCCGTTGACCCGCGGCCATCTGCGCCTCCATGAGCGCCGCGCAGGAGTCCTCGCGCGTCTCGTCGCGGGCAAGGGCCTCGCGGGCGAACCATAGGGCCCCCTGGGGCTCCCCCTGGACGCGAAGGCGACGCGACGCGGCAATGAGGCTGTCGACCATCTCGATGTTCAAGCGATCGCGCACCGCGCACAGGGTCTCGTTCTCCTGCTCCACGGGCAGAAGCTCACCGGCAAAGGGCCCGGTCACTTTCTCGTAGAGCGTCTCCCATCCCAGGGCCGCGGGCGCATCGCCGAACAGCAGGCTGCGCGTTATCTCCTCGAACTCCATCACATCGGTGGCGAACAGAGCCGGATCGAGGCGGCACCCGTAGCGATCGCGCACCAGGTAGGGGCAACGGCCCTCAACGGAAAGCACCGAGGCCAAATCACTCCACAGACGGTAGAAATTCTTAGCGGCCGAGGAGGGCTGCGAGGAGGGCCAGAGCATCGTCGTCAGTGCCTCGCGCGTAAGGTCGCGGCCACGATTGAGCGCCAGCAGGGCAAGAAGAAGGCGAAGCTTGCGACGACCAAAGAGGGACGGAGGCAGCAACCGGTCGCCCAGGCGCACCTCGAGCGCGCCGAAGAGCCGTATCGAGAGCAAGGGCGCCTCGAGGGACTTCGACGCGTTCTCTCGCCAGCTCTCGTGCACTGTCTGCGCAGCCCGGTTGCGCAAGGGCCCCACGGTGCCCAAGGGTTTGCGCGGCTGGCGGCGCTGACGCATGGCCCGATAGTCTTCCCGGGCGCGAGCCACCTCGATCTGGGCGCGCCGCAGAGCCGCCACCACCTCGGGCACGAGGGCCGCGGTGCGCCGCGCCTCCAGAAACGCGTCCAAGCGCTCCAGGGCCTCGGCGGCCGCAAGCGAGCCGAAGCCCAGGGGCATCCCCCACGCCACCCGCTCTTCCAGGGAGGCGCTGACGAAGTCGAGCAGGATATCGAGACGCGCATTGTCCTCAAGGGATAGAGCAGGGCCCGCGGCTTCCTCCCGGATCGCCAGGGCCTCGAGCACCCAAGAAGCCGCCAGCAGCCACGGCTCCGCTTCTTCGCCCGTGGCCAGCAAGGGAGGCGAGACGCGCTCCCAAGCTCGGCACCACTGGGCCAGGGCCTCATCGAAGCGATCGGCCGCCAAAGAAGTGCGCGCCAACACGTCGAGCGCGGCACTCTGCGCCCTTCGCGCTGAAAGCAGACCCGTCTCGGCAGGCACCACGGACTCCTCGGCGGGAGCCCCCGTTTCAAGCGGTTCTCCCGACTCCCCATCGGCAGCGACCGCTCTTTCGCTCTCGACAGGCGACCGCTCTTCGCCCCAGGCGCGCAGAGCCGCTGCCATGCGACGCGCTACGGTGGCATTGCCCTGAAGGCGGCAGGCCAGAATGGCCGTCATGCGCGCCCGATCATCCACCTCGTCTACGGCGAGCACCTTTTTTGCGTAGTCAAGGGAGCGCCGCGCGTCCTTCACCTGAGCCGAAGCCCAGGCCATAAGCGCATTGGCCGTCGGACGGTCCTCGATGCGCATGCGGGCCACCAGCTCGAAGGCATCGCAGAATTCCGCGGCCGCCCGACCCCACAGCGCGCTCCAACCCCGGCTCACGAGCCAGGGGGCCACCCGCTCGCGCCCATCGCACCGAGCCACCAAACTCACTGCGCGCCGAGCATCCCCCTGCGCGATCAGCTGGTCGGCCACCTGCTCCACCAGCACCCCGCGCGATAGGCCCTGAGCCGCCCGGGCCAGATCGTCCAACGCGCCCTCGTAGGCCTTCGCCAGGTTCTCTATGGGCACATCGAGGGCAGCGAAGGCGCCCCTCCCCTCGTCGATGCCGAGAAAGGGATACCGTGCGCCAAGAAACGCCCAAGCCTCGACCGCGCGTTCTTCCCCTACAAACGAAGCGACTTGCTGCCCAGTGCCCCGCTGAAGAGCGAGAAGCAGCCAGAGGACAAAGGCGAGATCCGAGGGCAGCTCTTCGTGTCGGCACCCTTCGAGAACGACATCAACGCCGTCGGTGCCCCATTGCACGCAGGGCGTTTGCTCGTCAGCGGTAAAAGGGGCGCGCCGTCCCGTTGGCTCGCCCTTATCGTTGCGGGCCGCCTCCTCGTCGCTGAGCGCCAAGTCGGCTCCGTCGAGCACCAGCCTGTCGCGCTGCAGAGATGCGAGTCCGTCGCGCGAGGGCGTGGTGGTGACGATCACCTCGCACCCGTGCTCGATAAGGCGATCGATCACGGCCGAGAACCGCTCGGCACGCTCGTCGAGCAACAGCGGCAGATCCTCGAAAACCACCAGCGCACAGTGCTCGTCGACCGCAAGGAGGGCCTCGGCAAACGATCCCTCGTCCACATCGCGCAAAAAGCACGGCGACTGGCCATTGACCCAAAAGACATGGGAGAAGCCGAAAACCACCTCGGCGTACTCATAGGCAAGCATCGTTTTGCCATAGCCCGTCGGCGCAACCAAAAAGCGCGGGACCTCTCTATCGCGTAGCAGCTGAGCCACCAAGGCCCCGCGGCTTTGATGGCGGCGGGGCACCACCGCCGATGGCCTATGGCCCTTGCAGGCAGCCTGCTGGACAAACGTCGTCATGGCGGACTCCTCTCTTTCCTGGACAGGGCATCACACCATAGAGGGGCTCCGCGTCAAGCGCAAGCTGTCGGCAGCGATCCGCGCCCTCGCCGCTGTATCTTCAGGAAGAAGACAGGGCCTCAAGCGCCGAGCACAGCAAAAGCAACAGGTATTGGCCGGCAACGCCGTAGGCTACTGCAGCTATCCTGGCCCCTCCCCCAAGGCGCCTCCGAAGCCATCGACAGGTCGCGCACACGATCGGGCAGGGAAACCAACAGGCTCTTTTCCGTCACTTACCGCGAAGGCACGACGGAGCGAAGGCGGTTTTCCTACGAACCACAAAAAAAGCGAGGCCGAAGCCTCGCTTACAAGAGCATCCGAGAAGCCCAAGCGATCGCTAGGCCTCAGAGGCTGCGGCGGCGTCGGCCATGATCTGAGCCTCGCGGGACAGCAGCTTGGCAATACGCTCGGAGTACTGGAGATCCTTCAGGCCCGCCTCGGCTTCCAAGTCGACCACGGGGGCATCGTTCCACAGAGCCTCGAGGCGATAGTACTCGCGCGTCTCAGGCTGGAACACATGGACCACGATATTGCCGTAATCGAGCAGCGACCACGATCCGTCGGGGGACATCTCGCGATGGGTGGGCTTGATGCCCGCATCTTCCCGCAGCTTGTCCTCAATTTCGTCGATAATGGCATCCACCTGGCGACTGTTGGCGGCAGTGGCAATAATGAAATAGTCGGTCACGCCGATGAGCTCGCGCACTTCCTGCACTACCACATCGGTGGCCTTTTTCTCGTCGGCCGCCTGAGCGGCAATCAGAGCGCAGCGGCGCGAAAAAGCCGCCTGCTCGGCAACGGCATCGGTCATAGCTTCCTCCCTTTCAGGGTAACGTCATTGTTTGGCACCACCATAGCACAACCCGCAGGCCCTTCCCCCTTTCTCCGCAATCCGTCGGGAAACGGGAAGGCAGCGCCCCACGAAGGCTACGGACGGCCGTAGGGCATATAGTCGGCCCCTTGAGCCGCCGTGAAGGGCTCCTGCTCGGGCATATAGGCATTCCAGATATCCACGGTCTTGGAATACATGGGATGCCTCCGCTCCAAGATGAGCTCGACCCAATAGGCGTACACCTCCACGAACAACTCTCGCAGTGTGAGCGTACCGATGGCTTTGCGCAGCTGAACCACGCGCTTGCCCTTGCGTCCCGGCTCCAGGGCATCGGCTATGTAGAGCACCATGTCGAGATCGGTCATATCGGGCGCCGCCAGGGTGTGGCGATCGATGGCCTGGAGCACTTCCGGGGAGAGACAGGGGAAATCACGGCCCAGTGCCACCGCAGCCGTCATGCCGTGAAGCACGCGGGGAATGGCCCGCAGCTCTGCATCGAGCTCCATGCCCAGCTCGTCGGCACGGGCAAGGATCCCCGGATCGTCGTAGCCCTTGTCCCAATCGTGGAGCAAGCCGGCAATGCGCGCCTCATCGGCGTCGACGTCGTACACGCGCGCCAGCTCTTCCGCCGTCTTCGATACCCCAAGGCTATGGGCGAAGCGACGCGGGCCGACGCGATCTTGCAGCTCGTCACGGCGCGCCGCGAAAAAGGCGTCGCTATGGGACTCGTTGGTCATCTCAGACCACTTCCTTTCGATACCAGTGCTCATCGGCGAGGCATTCCGCCACCGCATCGGGCGTCAGATAGCGCACCGATCGACCCGAAGCCAGTCGGCCGCGCAAATCGCTCGACGAGATATCCAACGGCGTGACCTCGAAAAAGTCGAGAAGAAAACCGTGCTCCTCCAAGGAGCGGCGATCTTCGGCCGACACGGTATACCCCGGACGCGTCGCCACAGCGAACCGCGCCAAAGAGGCCAGGCGCTCGCTTTCATACCAGCGCGGCAAGGTCAAGGCCGCATCGGCGCCCACGATGAAGAAGAGCTCAACGCAGGAGGGATAGGCGTCACGCAAGTGCGCCAGCGTGTCGACCGCGTAGGTCACTCCCGGACGATCGACCTCCAAGGTGCTCACATCAAAGGCCTCGTTGCCCGCCACGGCCTTGCGACACCAGCGCACGCGATCGGCCGCTGGGGACACCGCCCGGTCGCGCTTGAACGAGGGAATGCCCGCCGGCATGAACAGCACGCCGTCCAGATCGAGTGCCTCGAGCGCCTCTTGGGCGCAGGCCAGGTGCCCAAAGTGAATAGGGTCGAAGGTGCCGCCCATAATGCCGAGCCGCGCCGGCGCGCCCGTCTGCCCCAGTGCCGCAAAGCGCCCAAGGGCCGCCCCCCGCGCCGAAGTATTCAAGGGACCCTGAGCTTCCCGCGTCTCCCCCGCGGCCCTCCGCGAAGAGCCTGAGGCGCCCGTCGATTCCCGCCTACTCTCTTGCATCAAAGCACCGTCTGCCTTTTCCCGTGCCGCACCGCGCCCTAGGCGCGCACTTGGCCGTTGCCGCGGAGCACGTACTTGTAGGACGTCAGCGCCTCCAGAGCGAAGGGGCCGCGCGCGTGGATCTTCTGGGTGGAGATGCCAATTTCAGCGCCAAGGCCGAACTGGCCGCCGTCCGTAAAGGCCGTGGAGGCGTTGGCATAGACCGCTGCGGCATCGACCTGGCTCAGGAAGGTGTCGATGGCAGCCTCATCGGTAGCCACGATGGCCTCAGAGTGCTTCGTACCGTAGCGATTGATGTGCGCGATGGCCTCGTCCTCGCCGCTCACGCAGCGCACCGCCAAATGAGGGCCGAGGTACTCCGTCTCCCAATCGTACTCGGTGGCCGGCACCAGAGCGGCGCCCTCTTCGTCTCCAACCGAGAGGCCGGCGGCCCGGGCGCACGCCTGGGCTCGGGCGTCACCGTGCAGCGTGATGCCCTGTCCATGCAAGGCCTCCAGCATCGAGGGCAGCATCTCGTCGGCCACAGATTCGTCGATCAGCAGGGTCTCGGCCGCATTGCACACGCCCAAGCGGCGGCACTTCGCATTCAGAATGATGTCGCGGGCCATGGCCGGATCGGCCGAGGCGTGCACGTACACGTGGCAGTTGCCCGTGCCCGTCTCGATGACCGGCACCTTCGCATGCTCGACGCAATGGCGAATGAGCCCGGCGCCCCCGCGGGGAATGAGTACATCGACCAGGCCGTGCAAGGTCATGAGCACATCGGTGGCCGCGCGGTCGGTGGTGGTAAGAGCGCAGATGCAACCCTCGGGCATACCGGCATCCACCGCTGCGGCGGCCAAAATGTCGGCAATGGTCTCGTTGGAGCGCGCCGCCAGACTACCGCCGCGCAGAATGCAGGCATTGCCCGACTTGATGCAGATGCCGGCGGCATCGGCGGTCACATTGGGGCGCGCTTCGTAAACCATGGCCACCACGCCCAAAGGCACGCTCACCCGCGTAAGCTCAATGCCGTTGTACAGCGTCGACTCCATGGACACCACGCCCAGAGGATCGGGAAGCTCGCGGAGCTCCTCCAGCGCCGCGGCCATGGCCTCGACACGCTCGGCATTCAGCATGAGCCGATCGAGCAGGGCCTCGCTGGTACCCGCCTCACGGGCCGCCGCCATATCGGCCTCGTTAGCCATGACAATCTCGGGGCTATGGTCACGCAGCGCCGCAGCCATGGCCGTCAGCGCGCCGTTTCGCGCCTCGCCGGTGGTTACGGCCAGCTGGACGCTGGCCCGCTTGGCCTCTTCAGCTAAGGCCACTACCTCTTCGCGCAGTTCCAACAGATGCTCCCTTCGAACATGAAACGCCTCGTTGCAGACGGGGCGCCCACTACCTACTCAAAGACTACCAGTTCATCGCGATGGATGATGGGCTTATCGGCCAAGATGGACAAAAGGCGATTGGCTGCCACTTCTTCGCGCGTCTTCCCTACCGCCAGGGCAATAAGATCGCTGGTGGCTGCCGCTTTGCCGCGGGCGAACACGTGACCCGTCTCATCGGCCACATCGATCACGTCGTCGTAGTCGAAATCGCCCTTGACGGCTCGCACGCCCACCGAGAGCAGCGACTTGCCGCGCTCCACCAGGGCCGTACGAGCACCTTCGTCCACTACCACGGTGCCGTGTACGGCATCGCCGAGGGCAATCCACAGCTTCTTCGGAGTAATTTCATGGGGTCGCTCGGGCGCGGTGAACAGGGTACCGACGGACTTTCCCGCCGCCACGTCCACGATAGCCTCAGGGGTGCGCCCCTGGCAGATAACCATGGGAATGCCCGCGGCCATGAGCACGCGAGCGGCCTTGATCTTGGTGATCATGCCGCCCGAGCCCACGCCGGACACCGCCCCACCGGCCGCCGCCAGAATGTCGCGGCTGACACGATCCACTTGAGGAATCAACGTGGCTGCGGGATCAATCTGGGGGTTGGCCGTATACAGGCCGTCGATATCCGACAGAATGATCATGAGGTCGGCGTCGATAAGACAGGCCACCAAGGCGGCCAGAGTATCGTTATCGCCGAAGCGAATCTGCTCCACCGACACCGTGTCGTTCTCGTTGACGATGGGCACCACACCCAGCTCCAACAAGCGGTTGAGCGTGTCGCGGGCGTGGAGGTAGGCGCTGCGGTCGGCCGTATCGCGTCGCGTGAGCAATACCACCGAGGTAAGCATATCGTAGGGGGCGAAGGCCTGGGCGTAGGCCGTGGACAGGGCGCTCTGCCCCACCGAGGCCGCCGCCTGCAGGCTGGGCATGTCCTCGGGGCGCTTGGCAATCCCCAAGGCCTCCAGACCGCAGGCAATGGCCGCCGAGGTAACCACGATGGGCTCCCAGCCAGCCTGGCGCACCTGGGCCAGCTGAGCGGCCAGGTCGTTCAGGAAACCGTAGTCGATGGAACTTTCCGAGGTGGTAAGCGTGGCCGAGCCGATTTTCACCACCAGGCGCTTGGCGCGCGCCGTCTTCTCTTGCGCGGTCATTACAGATCAAGCTCCTGGTACACGTCGACTGCCTGGGCCGTGGGCGATTCAAAGGCGAAGGAATACCCGAGGATGCGCACCTCGTCGCCGTCGAGGGCGCCGGCTTTCTCCAGGGCCGTGTCGACGCCCAGACGCTTGAAGCGGTGCTGGAAGAAGGCCACGGCCTCTTCGTTCTCCCAATCGGTTTGCACCACCATGCGCTCCACCTGTACGCCCTTGACGCGGAAGATGCCGTCGCCCTCGGGCACGATGTCGAAGCGACGCTCGCGGGCCTCGCGCTTGTGCTCCCAGACATGATCGTACTGCACGTCCTCCTCGGCCGCCGCACGGGCCGCCTCGCGCAGGTCGTGCACCTTCGTGGCAATGGCCGCCTTCAGCGAGTCGACGCCCTCGCCCGTCAGCGCGCTGATGCGATAGAGCTTCGGGTCGATGGGGCTGTCGATGAACTCGTTGCCACCAGCCGCGGCAATGGAATCCTCGCGCACGCGAGCCGCCAGGGCCTCGCAGGCCTCTTCCGTTCCCGGCACGTCGATCTTGTTCGCTACCACGATGCGGGGCCGCTCGGCCAAGTCGTGAGCGTACATTTCCAGCTCATTTTTGATGATCTCGTAATCCTCCAAGGGATCGCGACCCTCGTAGTCGCCCGTCAAGTCGACAATCTGCACAATAAGCGCCGTGCGCTCAATGTGGCGCAGGAACTCATGGCCCAGGCCGCGCCCCTCATGGGCGCCCTCAATAAGACCGGGAATGTCGGCCACCACAAAGGAAAGATCGCCCGACGTAGCTACGCCCAGGTTGGGCACGAGTGTGGTGAAGGGATAGTCGGCAATTTTCGGACGGGCCGCGCTCATCTTCGCGATGAGCGAACTTTTGCCCGCACTGGGCATGCCCACCAGGGCCGCATCGGCCATGAGCTTCATTTCCAGTTCGATCCAGCGCTCCTCAGCCGGCTCGCCCAGCTCGGCGAAGGCCGGAGCACGACGGGTGGAGGTGACGAAGTGGATGTTGCCGCGACCGCCCATGCCGCCGCGAGCCACCACCACGGACTCGCCGTCATGGGTGAGGTCGGCGATCATCTCGCCCACCTCCTTCTCGTCCTCGAAGTACTCGTGGACCACCGTGCCCACCGGCACCTTGAGCACCAAGTCCTCGCCGGTAGCGCCGTGCATGCGGCTGCCCTTGCCGTGGGTGCCGCGCTCAGCCTTGAAGTGGTGCTTGAAGCGGTACTCGATCAGCGAGGACACGCTGGCGTCGGCTTGCACCACCACGTTGCCGCCATGGCCGCCGTCGCCGCCGTCGGGACCGCCCTTCGGCACGTGGGCCTCGCGACGAAACGACATGCAGCCAGCGCCGCCATTGCCGCCCTTCACATTGATTCTGACTTTATCGATAAACATATGAACCTCTCATAGATGACATTGGTTGAGATTATAGAGGAAAACCTCCCGCGAGGGCTCCGGGCTCCGCGATCGACAGCCTCTGAGCGCCCCGCGGAGAACGCGGCCGTTAAGAAATAGCTTCTACTTCGCCAGCACCAGGCCGGGGATGGTACCGACTTATGGGCATCATCTTCGCTATTTCTGTTGCCGCGTTCGCAGCGGGAACAAGCGCTCAGCGGACGGCGAGCGCGGATCCCGGAGCCCTCCCCAGGTCTTTATACGCAACAATGCCCCCCGAGAGGCTCGGAGGGCATTGCTACCAGCTTGATGTTACGCAGTCGTTGAGACTGAAGCGTTTAGGCGGTCTGCTCGGCGGGGATCACGTGGATCTTGCGCTTGTCGCCGCGCGTGAACTTCAGGGTGCCGTCGCACAGGGCGAACAGGGTGTCGTCCTTGCCGCGGCCCACGTTCTCACCGGGGTGGAAATGGGTACCGCGCTGACGAACGATGATGTTGCCCGTCTTCACGACCTCGCCGGCGAACTTCTTCACGCCCAGTCGCTGTGCGTGGGAGTCACGACCGTTACGGGTAGAGCCCAAGCCTTTCTTGTGTGCCATGAGAGATTCCTCCTTTACCCGTTTACTCGGCCTTAGCCGTACCGACGGATTCGATCTTGACGCGGGTCAGGTTCTGACGATGACCGCGCAGCTTCTTGTAGTTCTTGCGCTTCTTGAACTTGAAGACCAACTGCTTGTCGCCCTTGAACTGCTCGAGCACCGTAGCGACAACCTTCGTCTTGGCAGCCTTCGCGGGGTCGGCCTCGACCTTGTCGCCGTCCACCACGCAAATGGCTTCCAGCTCGACCTTGTCGCCGGGCTCCACGTTGAGCTTCTCGATGTTGATCTTGTCTCCGGGGGCGACTTTGTACTGCTTGCCGCCCGTTTTCACGATTGCGTACATGTATATTTCTCCTTGAATGTGACTAAACGCAAGGCGATATCTTACCAGCGTGATCCCCCTCCGTCAATGATTTTCTCCGCACTTTTACCACCGTTCACCGAGCATCTACATATTAGTGAACCGTTGGTTACGCGGGGAGGCCATCGGGGAAGGCGTCCTGGATCGATTGCCCTCAGTATAGGGCTCTTTGCCGCACCCCTCCCCTTCTCCACGCTTTCTGCGGACACAAGGCGGGCGCCCGACAAGCGGGCGCCCTTGGAAGGATAACAGCCGGCAGGCTGCTTTCACTATGTACGGCCGATGAAGGTCATCGAGCCGAGCCCGCGGGCTGCCTCTTAGGCTGCACCGGGCAGGATCATCATGGCCGCCGTCAGGATGACCATGCACACCACGCCCAGGACCACGAACAGCTTCGCGCCGAACTTGAGCCAGGTGGAGTACTCGATCTTGGCCAGGGCCAGGCCGCCCATGATGGCGCCGGAGGTAGGCGTGAACAGGTTCACGAGGCCGTTGCCGGCAGAGTAGATCATGACCATGGTCTCAACCGAGAAGTTCAGCTGGTGAGCCAGGCCGCCCATGATCGGGATGGACACCGTGGCCATGCCCGAGGAGGACGGGATCAGGAAGGACAGGACGATGTAGAGCAGGAAGCTCAACGGGGCGAAGATAATCGCCGACATGCCGGACAAGGCGTTGGCCGCATTCTCCAGGATCCACATGTCAAGACCAGTCTGGGCCATGAGCACGGTGATGGAGCGGGCCAGGGCGATGATGAGCACGACGGACATCATGTCGGCAGCGCCGTTGATGAAGGCCTTCACGAAGCGGCTCTCGGACACGCCGCCGATAATGCCGATGATCAGAGCCATCAGCAGGAACCAGGTGGAGGCCTCATCGAAGTACCAACCGCCCAGGGGCACGCCGGTCAGGAACGAGGACCAAGCGGGCTGCACGGTGACCTCAGCGGTGTCGACGCCCTCGGTGCCCTCGGGCAGGGCCAGAGAGGTGTCAGTCTGCTGGTCATAGGCTGCCACGATGTCCTCGGCGCCCACGGTGGTGGTAACTTCCTCAGTCACTTGGCCGGCCTCGAACACGTTCACGTTCAGGTCAGTCCAGGGGATGAAGGAGATGATCATGATCACGAAGGTCAGAGCGAACACCACGAGGGACCACTTCTGACGAGCCGTCATCTTCGGGGTGGCGGCGGTGTCGCCCACCTTGCCCTCGTCCTCGGACTCCTCAAGACCCCACTCGTTCATCATGTCCTGCTGCTCCTGCAGAGACAGGAAGGTGGAACCCTTGTCCTCCTTGACCTTCTTCGCATAGCGCATAACGAACACGATAGAGATGGCGATGGTCACAATCCAGAGGATAGCGCCCAGGGCGATGATGGTGGCCTGGTTCACTGCAATGCCCACGCCGGACAGCGCGTCCACGGCCACGCCCACGGCGAAGGGGTTCACCGTAGAGCCCAACACGCCGCAGCCAGCGCCCAGCAGGACGACGGCGGCGCCGGTGAGGCTGTCGAAGCCCGCGGCCACCATGGTGGCGGCCAGCAGCAGGTAGA
>CAJUFS010000013.1 GCA_910585575.1 uncultured Adlercreutzia sp.
CCACCTGGGCGGCGACGACTGGGATCAGCGCATCATCGACTGGATGGCTGACAAGTTCCAGGCCGAGAACGGCATCGACTTGCGCAAGGACCCCATGGCCCTGCAGCGTTTGAAGGAAGCGGCTGAGAAGGCCAAGATGGAGCTGTCCTCCACCACCCAGACCAACATCAACCTGCCCTTCATCACTGCTGACGCCTCCGGCCCGAAGCATCTGGACCTCACGCTCACCCGCGCCGAGTTCGAGCGTATCACGAAGGATCTGCTGGACCGCTGCAAGAAGCCGGTCGAGCAGGCGCTGAAGGACGCTGGCCTGAAGATGGGCGAGGTCGACGAGGTTATCCTGGTCGGCGGCTCCACCCGTATGCCGGCCGTGCAGGAGCTGGTGAAGCAGCTCACGGGCAAGGCCCCGAACATGTCCGTGAACCCGGACGAGGTGGTGGCCATGGGCGCTGCCGTTCAGGGCGGCGTGCTTGCCGGCGACGTGCAGGGCATCCTGCTGCTCGACGTTACTCCGTTGTCCCTGGGCGTTGAGACCATGGGCGGCGTGATGACCAAGATGATCGAGCGCAACACCACCATTCCTACCCGCAAGACGGAAATCTACTCCACGGCGGCCGACAACCAGACCTCCGTTGAGGTGCACGTCCTGCAGGGCGAGCGCGAGATGGCCGCGGGCAACAAGACGCTCGGCCGTTTCCAGCTCACCGGCATTCCGGCTGCTCGCCGCGGTGTGCCGCAGATCGAGGTTACCTTCGACATCGATGCCAACGGCATCGTGAACGTGTCCGCTAAGGATCTGGGCACGGGCAAGCAGCAGCAGATCACCATTTCCGGCTCCACCGCCCTGTCCGACGACGAAGTCGATCGCATGGTGAAGGACGCCGAGCAGCACGCCGAAGAGGATGCCGCTCGCAAGGAAGAGGCCGAGGTGCGCAACAACGCCGACGCTCTGGTGAACGCCACCCAGCAGACGCTGGACGAGCTGGGCGACAAGGTGCCGGCCGACGCCAAGACCCAGGCCGAGGAGGCCATCGCCGAGACCAAGAGCGCTCTTGAGGGCACCGATCTCGACGCCATCAAGGCGGCTACCGAGAAGATCCAGCAGGCTGGCTACAAGCTCGCCGAGGTTGTGTACTCCACCGAGGGTGCCGCCGCGGGTGCTCAGGCCGCCGCTGCCGAGACGGCTCCGGCCGATGACACCATCGAGGCCGACTACGAGGTAGTCGACGACGAGAACGAAGGGAAGTAAGAACGATGACGACGCCCGATAAGGACAAAGTCGCCTCTTCTACCCCCGCCGATATGGAGGCTGCCGCTGAGGCGGCGGCCTCCGTGGCCGCCAGCGAAGGCGCGCACGACGCTGAAGTGGTCGCCGACGCCGAGGTCATCGAGGCCAACGAGGCCGGCCAGCTTGACGACGAGCTCGAGCGCGCTGCCGCCGACGCGGTGGCCGGCGTCATCGAGGAGTCCGAAGTAGTAGCCGCCGCGAAAGCCGAGGCCGCTGACTGGCAGGACAAGTACGTGCGTCTCCATGCCGAGTGGGACACCTACCGCCGCCGCATGGGCGAGCAGCGCGAGGCCGAGAAGGCCCGCGCCACCGAGAAGCTCATGGAGAGCCTGCTGCCGGTGCTGGACGATTTCGTTCGCACGGTGGATTACGCCGAGCAGAACGGCGAGACCGGTTTGCTGGGCGGCGTGAAGGCCGTGCAGACGAAGCTGGTCGACACGCTGGCCAAGGGCGGCCTTCAGGTCATCGATCCGGCCGGCGAGGCCTTCGACGCCTTGGCCTGCCAAGCCGTGGGAACCGTGGACGACCCGAGCGTTCCCGACGAGACGGTCTCCCAGGTATACCAGCTGGGATACCGCATGGGCGACAAGGTGCTCAGGCCCGCCATGGTAACCATTACCACGGGCGGCCCGAAGCGGGAGAAGCCTGAGGACACGGAAGAGTAAGACTGATCGGGGGCGCACTTTCATGGTGCGCCCTTGTATTCGATAGATGAAAAGTAACGGAGGTGGAACGAATGGCGTCCACGCCTGATTATTACAAAACGCTAGGCGTTCCGCGCACCGCCACGGCCGACGAGATCAAAAAGGCGTTTCGTAAGTTGGCCCGCAAGCATCACCCCGACGCCGGCGGTGATGAGGCCAAGTTCAAGGAGCTCAACGAAGCCTACGAGGTGTTGAGCGACGACAAGAAGCGCGAGCTTTACGACCAGTACGGCACCGCGAACGAAAACCAGATTCCCCATGGATGGGGCGGTGGCCAGGGCTTCAACGTCGAGGACATCTTCGGCGGAGGCGGTGGCTACGGCGGTGGCGGCTTCGGCGGTAGCTGGGCCGACATTCTGGAGAGCATTCGCCACGGCGAAGGTGCGTTTGGAAGCAACTGGGACTTCGGCGGCGGCTTCGGCGGTCAGCCCCAGCCCCGCAAGGGCCAGGATATGAACGTCACGCTCAACGTCACGTTCGACGAGGCCTTCAACGGCACGGAGAAGAAGATCACCGTGCGCATTCCCGGCAAGAGCGAGGCCGACACCCATACGGTGAAGGTACCCGCCGGTGCCGTGGACGGCGGCCGCGTGCGCCTGAAGGGCCAGGGTGCCCCGGGCGACAACGGCGGTGCTGCGGGCGATCTGCTCATCACCACGAAGATCGACGCCCACCCCTACTTCAGCCGCGAAAAGGCCGATGTGGTGGTGGAGCTGCCGGTGAACGTGGCCGAGGCCGCCCTGGGCGCCTCGGTAGTGGTGCCCACGCCCGACGGCAAGAAAATCAAGGTGAAGGTGCCCGCCGGCACCCAAGATGGCAAGGTGCTTACCATCAAGGGCAAGGGCGCGCCCGACCTGAAGAACAAGGGGCAGAACGGCAACTTGAAGATCATCGTCAAGGTCGAAGTGCCCACCGATATGAACGACGAGCAAAAGAAGGCCATGGAGGACTTCCTCGCAGCCAGTGAGGAGGAGAAGCGCCCATGGCAGTAGACGACAGGAACCGGCCGCTGTACATGATCAGCATTGCCGCGGAGCTGGCCGGCGTGCATCCGCAGACCCTGCGCTCCTACGAGCAAAAGGGCCTGGTCACGCCCCAGCGCACCGGCGGCAACACCCGCATGTACTCCCAGGCCGACATCGACCGGCTCAACCTGATCAACGAGCTTACCAGCGAGGGCATCAACCTTGCCGGTGTCACCCGTATCCTTGATCTGCAGGGCCGACTGAACGATCGAGAGGCTGAAGTGGAAGATTTGCACGCTCGCGTGCGCCGCTTGGCTGATCGCGTCCGAGAACTGGAAACCCGCGCGACCATCGGGGCCATCGTCCACGTAGCCCCCACCCGTCGCTTACCATAAGGAGACATATATGAGACTAGACAAGTTGGCGGTGACGGCGCAAGAGGCATTTCAGGCCGCCATGGGCGTGGCCGGCGATGCCGACGCCGCCGTCATCGAGCCCATTCACTTGCTGAAGGCGCTGCTCGATTCCGACGAGAATAATCTTGCCGCCATCATCAAGCGCATCGGCGCCGATCCGGTCTGGCTGGCGCAGAACGTCAGCGACGAGATTGCCAAGATGCCGAAGCAGACCGGCGCCACCCCCATGGCCATCCCCGGTCAAGACCTCATCAAGGTCATCGATAACTCGGTGAAGATCGCCGAGAAGCTGGGCGATTCCTACGCCACCAGCGAGCATTTGCTCATTGCCCTGTCCGAGGACAAGGGCGCCGCGGGCCGCATTCTCACCACGGCCGGCGTTACCCGCAAGAACATCGAGGCGGCCTACGAGAGCCTGCGCGGCGACACCCGCGTCACCTCGCAGACCGACAAGACGCAGTTCGAGGCTCTGGAGCAGTACGGCGAGAACCTCACCCAGAAGGCCCGCGAGGGCAAGCTCGATCCGGTCATCGGCCGTAACGAGGAAATTCGCCGCACCATCCAGGTGCTGTCGCGCCGCACCAAGAACAACCCGGTGCTCATCGGCGAGCCCGGCACCGGCAAGACGGCTATCGTCGAGGGCCTGGCCCAGCGTATCGTGGCCGGCGACGTGCCCTCATCGCTGAAGGACCGCGAGATTGTCTCGCTGGATCTGGGCGCCATGATGGCCGGCGCGAAGTACCGCGGCGAGTTCGAGGACCGCTTGAAGAACGTGCTGCGCGAGGTGAAGGAAGCCGATGGCAACATCATTCTGTTCATCGACGAGCTGCACACCATCGTGGGCGCCGGTGCTGGCGGCGATTCGTCGCTCGATGCGGGCAACATGCTGAAGCCCGCCCTGGCCCGTGGCGAGCTGCGCGCCATTGGCGCCACCACGCTGGACGAGTACCGCAAGTACATCGAGAAGGACGCCGCCCTCGAGCGCCGCTTCCAGACGGTTATGGTCAGCGAGCCCACCGTTGAGGACACTATCGCCATTCTGCGTGGCCTGAAGGAAAAGTACGAGATTCACCACGGCGTGCGCATCACCGATGGCGCCATCGTCAGCGCGGCCGAGCTGTCCGACCGCTACATCACCGACCGCTTCCTGCCCGACAAGGCCATCGACCTCATGGACGAGGCGGCCAGCCGCCTGCGCATCGAGATCGACTCCATGCCGGAAGAGGTGGACGCCGCCGAGCGCAAGCTCATCCAGATGCAAATCGAGGAGCAGGCGCTCATGAAGGAATCCGATGACGCCTCGAAGGAGCGCTTGGAGAAACTGCGCCACGACATTGCCGCGGCTCAGGAATCCCTCGACGCCCAGAAGGCCGAGTGGCAGAACGAGAAGGACGCCATCGTCGACGTGCAGAACCTCAAGGCCGAGCTGGAAAGCGCTCAGCTTGACGAGGAGCGCGCCACCCGCGAGGGCAACCTGCAGCTGGCCTCCGAGATTCGCTACTCGCGCATCCCGGGCCTGCAGCAGCAGCTGCACGCCGCTGAGGAAGCCGTGAAGCTGAAGCAGCAGGACGGCGCCATCCTGAAGGAGGAAGTCTCCGAGGAAGAGATTGCCTCCGTGGTGGCTGCCTGGACCGGCATCCCCGTGGCGAAGATGATGCAGGGCGAGATGGAAAAGCTCGTCGACCTGGAGGAAGTCCTGAAGGGTCGCGTCATCGGCCAGGACGAGGCCGTGGGTGTGGTGGCCGGCGCCATTCGCCGCAACCGTGCGGGTCTGTCCGATCCGAACCGTCCCATCGGTTCCTTCCTGTTCCTGGGTCCCACGGGCGTGGGCAAGACCGAGCTGGCGAAAACGCTGGCCGAGTACTTGTTCGACTCCGAGAAGGCCATGGTGCGCATCGACATGTCGGAGTACATGGAGAAGTTCTCCGTGCAGCGCCTGATTGGAGCGCCTCCGGGATACGTGGGCTACGACGAGGGCGGTCAGCTGACCGAGGCCGTGCGCCGCAACCCCTACTGCGTGGTGCTGCTCGACGAGATGGAGAAGGCTCACCCCGATGTCTTCAACATCTTGCTGCAGGTGCTCGATGACGGTCGTCTGACCGATGGCCAGGGCCGTGTGGTGAACTTCAAGAACACCATCATCATCATGACCTCGAACGTGGGCTCGCAGATCATCCGCGAGCACGCCGCCGAGGGCCGTGCCTTCGACGAAGCCGAGGCCACGGGCGGCGAGACCATGGGCGACATGGCCGAAGCCATGATGAAGATGACGCCCGAGCAGGCTGCCAAGCGCATGCAGGAGTTCGCGAACAAGATTCAGGACGCCCTGTCCGCCACGTTCCGCCCCGAGTTCCTGAACCGTATCGACGACGTGATCACCTTCAACGAGCTGTCCATCTCGGCTATCGAGCCTATCGTGGACCTGCAGCTCGAGGAAGTGCGCGACCGCCTGCAGGCTCGTCGCATCACGCTGGACGTTACCCCGGCGGCCATGGAGCACTTGGCCATCGACGGCTACGATCCGGTCTACGGCGCCCGTCCGCTCAAGCGCCTTATTCAGCGCGAAGTGGTGGATCGCATTGCCGAGAAGGTCATCAACGGCCAGCTGCATGACCGCAGCCACGTGCTCATCGACCTGGATGCGGAGGGCAACTACACTGCCCGCATTGAGAACTCCATGGGTCTGGACGATGCCGACTACGATGCGCTGCTGAACGGCGCCCCTCACGAGGGTCAGAGCCCGAACGGCCATGACCTCCTGGAGGATCTCGACACTCTCAGCAACGGCGATTTGGGAGAGGATCCCATCGCCTAGTTAGCCATCACCTGACATACTCACTTTCACAGCAAGCGCCCGGGAGCCAAGCCCGGGCGCTTTTGCGTCGGGGGATCTGGCTCCTTCGCGGGCTGCGATTGGTGCCCGCGGGTTACGCTCGGGCTCCTCCGCGGGCTGCGGGCGGCATCCCGCTCCGGGCACGCGCCGCTCCGCTGACTCGCTTCGCTCGGGCGCTGCGCTCCTTCATGCTCTGACGGGGCGGCCTTCGGCCGCTTTAAGAGTTAGTGTTCAGACGGTGCCCTCCGGGGATGCCGCCCGCAGCCCGCTACTCTCTTGAGAATGAGGCGTTCTCGATCCTGCAAATGCGAAGAGGTACGCTGGCTTGCTGGACGAGGGCTGGTCACTTGCGGCTTCCGCCGTTTTCGAAGCTCGTTGCCCGATTTCGGCATATTTCTTTCGATGTGTTAGCAGTCTGAGAGGGCATTGAGCCCTATTCGACTTGTCGGGCGAGCTGGAACTTGCTGTTTTCGCAGGTCGCTGAAATCCCGGCGGGTGAAGATAGACTGCCCGTCCCTGCTCTCCCCGAAAGGCTGCTAACAAAACGCAAAAAACAAGTTTGCCAAACGCGTTAAGCTATCGCCAGGACGGCCCTTTCAGCTTGCCAGGTGTGTAGCGCGATTCAGTCTGTGAGGTTGCCTATGGATACTCCAAGGCCTTCGGCGATTTTGCAGAGGTTGTCGTATCCGATGTTGCGGCGCCCGTTCTCGACATCGATGAGATACGAGTGACCTAGGCCAACCATAGTGGCAAAACGGCGCAGCGAAATATTTTGAGCTTCGCGCTCTGCGCGAATTCTCTCCCCAAGCTGCTTTTTTCTGTCGACTGTACCCATATCTTGTCAGGCTATTTTGCTACACTGCCAGTGTGGTACTAAATTTATGACCACTACGGGGAATAGAAGAACAACGACACGATCTTAGCTGCTGGCTAATAATCTCTTATGGGCGAGAAGGAGCGAGGACTATGGAGCACACAGGAGCAAAGCAACTTGGTGTAAGGGTTATGGCTTTCGTCGTGGCGCTTGCTTTGACGCTGAGCGTGGCTGCAATCTTGGAACTTTCGGCACCTCAGCAGGCGCACGCGAAGACGAAGATTGCACTTAGCAAGAGCAAGGCAACCGTGATGCAGGGGAAATCGTTAACCCTCAAACTCAAGGGCGCGAAAGCTTCTAAAGTGAAATGGTCCTCGTCGAAGAAGTCCGTAGCCACCGTGAAAAACGGTAAGGTGAAGACCAAGAAAGGTGGTACCACCACTATTACGGCTAAATACAAAGGCAAAAAGTACAAATGCAAGGTGACGGTCGTGAAGCTTTCTATGTCAAAGATAGGGACGCAATATTTCATCAGCAAAGCCGAAGGCGGCAGCTATGGTCAGATTGTCGTTAAGTGCTACAAGCACGGGAAAAGGTGCCCCGATCTTAAGTACTATTCCAGCAACAAGAAGATCGTCAAAGTGGATCAAGATGGTTGGCTCGAAGCCCGCGGCGTTGGTGCGGCTACCATCAAAGTGAAGGCCCATGGAGCCACTGTCAAACAAAAGGTGATCGTGCGGAAGAACGGGTTTGCCCTCAAGAAGATTCCGACGTTGTACCTGGGGTGTTATCCTGAGGAAGAGCACGATTACGTTGATGCTCAATGCCAAGTACATGGTCCTATCTTTATGTGGTGTGTAGAAAGCATTTCGAGCAGTAATCCAAGTGTGGCTACAGTAGATGACGAGGGGACGATCACCCCAAAACAAGTTGGGCAGACAGTCATTACGGTTAAAGCCCACGGACAAAGCGCTTCTCAAACGGTTGTAGTGAAGCGACCTTCGATTTCGATGGACCCCATTCCCGATTTGTATTATGGGGGAGAAGAAGGGGAGGTCAACGCCTGGTGCAGTGTTTGCGAGAGTCGATACGACAATTCAACGGTATACTCCTCAAGCAATCCTTCTGTCGTTCAGGTTGATCGCAATGGTTACCTGACTCCCCTTAAAGTCGGAACCGCAACGATTACTGCTCGCGTGCATGGAGCCACTGCCAGCCGAACAGTTAACGTGAAACTTACTCCTTTCACTATGTCCAACAGTGCGCTAACTCTCAGCCTCGAGAGGTACGAATATGAGTGGGATGCAACAAGTATCGGAGCTGAGTGTGGCATTTGCGGGTACTGGTGCGAAAAAGCGAAATGGAAGAGCAGCAATCCTGCTGTGGTTGAGGTAGACGAATATGGCGATCTGGTTCCCAAATCAAAAGGCACTGCCACTATTACCGCCTCAGCCCACGGCGCTTCTGCAACGTGCCTAGTGACCGTTGTCGAGTAGGAAGACCGTTATGGAATCCATAGAAGTAACGCCAAGCCCCACAGCCATTCAGGCTAATTCACAGGAGCCTCACCATAGCAAACTCTCCTCATCGAGAGTTGGCTGGATGGCTGCTTCGGGAGTTCTCGCAGGTGTGGCAGTTTTGTTTGCGGTGCTGCCCTGGCTGGAAGTGAGTCCCTCGATCCAGGCTGGACTCGCTATGCTATCGGGATTGCTGTCGGCTTTTGGAGATGGATCCTATTCCCTTCCGTCCATAGCTCCGGCTTATTCGGTTCCGCAATTTATTGACTTGGCACAAGCACTTGATCAGGTAAATGTTTGGCTTAAGGCATTTGAGGCAGGAACCGAGTATTTCTCTCAAGCCCAAGAAGCCTCAAAGGCTGTTGGCGCAATCGTGATAGTTCTTTATGCAATTGTTGCGATTTGGGCGATCGCGCTTGTGACTTCGACTGTTGGTCTTGTGCGCTATTTTGTCACCCATGCTCGCAAAAAAGCGGTTGCGATTGTGGGCCTGTCGCTTTTGCTAGCGCTCTCGGGTGCGTGGACAATCGGCTACAATCTTCTTTTTGTGGCAGCTGAGGGGGCAGACTCCGTTGTAGCAGGACATGCTCTCAATGCCGTCCTTTGTATGATTTTTTGTATCGGATCTGTGGTAAGCCTAGGGATTTCGAGCCGTTTCGCGGGCGTATCGGAGAAAAGCAAGATGGTCGAGTCGGCCTCTCCCGGCATTTTGCCGGAAGCCGCGCCGCTGGACTTGGCAAGCGACTCAAAAGGCAGAGAGGATGTCAAGTTCAATCCTATTCGCAAGGGCTCAAGAGCAGTTGTGACCGTTGCCCTTGTTGGCGGAGCTATCGTCGCAGTGGCGATTGCTCTAGGAATGGCGATGCTTCTGGGTCCTTCTTTTAACCAAGGAGCCCCTATTGCTCAGAGTGAAAGTCAGCTAAACAGTGGCGAACGAGCTGGTCAAGCTTCGGGAGTTGATGACAGCTCGACAGCGCAGGAGTCTGCGGAAGGGATTGCAGCAAGCATAGATGGGGCAGAGTTGTCTGAGCAAACAGTTTCCGATTACATTAGCGATTTTAGAAAGACCGCTGATTTGCAGGATGATGATCTATGGACGGAGTGGCTTGAGGAGAATGGCTATACAGCGGAAAGTGTCCGTGACGAAGTTATTGAATTCTACATCGGGGAATATCTTCTCAATTTAGCCTGCGAGGAAAACAGCGTTACCATCACAGAGGAAGAGTTGCAAAGCGAGCTTGCCAACACCCGGTCTCTCTTTGAAAGTGAAGAAGCATACGAGGACGCATTGGCTGAAAGTAATATAACCGAAGATAGCTATGTCGAAACTGTGCTTGAGCCTAATCTCAGAATTGAAAAACTCATGGAAGCGGTCGAAGGGGAAAAGTACGCAACCGAGGAGGAGCTCAACGAGGCCTATCAAAGCTGGATGGAGGCTTATCGAGCAAGCAAGCAAATTGCTATTAGCGATATGCCTTTGGGCCTGCCCTACGACGTGTAAGCTTCGCTAAAGGGTTAGTGCGAACGGTTGAGAGCGCCCCTCCGACTTCATCTTGGTCGAAGGGGCGCTTTTGCGTGACCATGCCTTTTGCTCAGGATCTTTTCTCTTCAGATGCGAGAGATGCAAAAATTGCAAAGGAAACAGGAGATGGCATGGAAGCAAACCCCTTTACGCCTACATTTGGCGTTATTCCTGCCTATATGGCGGGTCGTGAAGACGTTGTCGAGGAGCTGTCCCGCGCAGCGCGCCATCTTATTTTTGCGAGCTGTCGGCAGGGGACGTACGCTTTTTAGAAGCTATGCTTGTTGACGAGGGCGACAGCAAACTCTTGGATATTGCCGAGCGGATGGGCAAAAGGAGCAATTACGCCTCTCAGTACAAGCGACGGCTTATCGAGCAGGGAGTGCTTCTTGATCGCGGACAGGGTAATCTGCGAATCGCCATCCCCCTGTTTAAGGAATACCTCAGAGATCAGTTGAGGTAGTGTTGCTAATACGCAAAGCGGCCGTGCCCGGTTCGGGGCACGGCCGCTCGTTCGGCAAATAAGGGTGCCGTTGCTTGCTACTGCGCCGCTGCCGCTTTCTTCGCGCGGCGGGCGGCTGCGCGTTTCTGCATGGCGTCGACGCAGGTGGCTACGGCGGCGTCGCCGGTGACGTTCACGGTCGTGCGGGCCATGTCCAGGATGCGGTCTACGCCGGCCACCAGGGCTACGCCCTCAACGGGCAGCCCCACTGACTGCAGCACCATGGCCAGCATGATCATGCCCGAGCCCGGCACGCCGGCGGTGCCGATGGAGGCCAGCACGCTGGTCATCACGATGGTGAACTGCTGGCCAATGCTCAGGTCGATGCCGAACACCTGGGCGATGAAGATAGCGCAAACACCCTGGTAGATGGCGGTACCGTCCATGTTGATGGTGGCGCCCAGGGGCAGAACGAAGGAGGTCACCTCCTTGGAGACCCCCATCTTCTCGGTGCACTCC
Source organism: uncultured Adlercreutzia sp. (assembly GCA_910585575.1). Lineage (GTDB taxonomy): Bacteria > Actinomycetota > Coriobacteriia > Coriobacteriales > Eggerthellaceae > Adlercreutzia. The sequence goes on from CAJUFS010000013.1 coordinate 11,021, forward strand.
ATATTGATGGGCAGCGTGCCCACCGAGGAGGCCGAGGCGAAGGCGAAGCCGATAACGGGCATCTCTCCCTTGAGGAACTTCAGCGGGCTCATGCGGGCAAACAGCTTGATGATGCCCGAGTACACGAAGATGATCTGACACGCCATGGCCACGTAGGCCACCACGATGAGCCACAGCAGGGGGCGCAGCACGTCGATGCCGTTGTTGGCAATGACGGGGCAGATCAGGCCGAATACGCCGAAAGGTGCTACGAGGATGATGCCGCGCATGATGGCGATGCACACGTCCGATAGTGAGTTGCAGATGTCGATGACGGGCTTAGCTTTCTTGCCCGCGGCAATCATGCCGAAGCCGAACACCACGGCAATGACGATGACCTGGAGCATAGTGGCGTCGGCCATGGGTTGGAAGAAGTTGCTGGGGAAGATGTTCACCAGCGTGTCGATGAGCGACGGCGGGTCGGTGGCCTCGTAGGACAGGTCCTCGGTGGGCATTTGGTAGCCGGCGCCCACGTTCATGAGGTTGGCGAACACCAAGCCCAGCGTGACGGCGCAGGCGGTGGTGCACAGGTAGAACAAGATGGTCTTGCCGCCGATAGCGCCCACTTTCTTCACGTCGTCGAGCGATACCACGCCGGCGATGATAGAGAACAGCACCAGGGGCACGACGATCATCTTGATCAGGTTCAGGAAGATGGTGCCGAAGGGCTTGATGTACGTGTCGGCAATTTCCGGCGACCCTTGGAGAGCCAGACCTACCAGGACGCCCAGAATAAGCGCAATGAAAATCCAGGTGGTAAGCGAGAGCCGCTTAAACCATGGCTTCTGCTTCGGGGCGGTCGGGGTGTCGCTAGAGACGGTGGCGTCGCTGGACTGAGCGACGAGATCGTCGACGTGCTCCATGGGGTTCCCTTTCGCTATGCGGTGTGATGAGCCCATTATAAGGAAGGGATCCCGTGTGAGGGAAGGGCAAAAGCAGAAGCGCCTCGCCCAGAGAGGCAAGGCGCTTGGTAAGCTCTACTGATGTGGTTGCGCGTGCTAAGCGGAGACGCACGGGGTGCGCACTCGGCTGTATACGAATCTCGAGCTGTCGAGAGGTGCGAACCGTAGTAGCCGAACGCCCGCTATTCGTCGTCCTCTTCCATCATGTCCTCGAGTACGGCCTGCACGAGCTCCATCTGCTCTTCGGACTCCAGCTGACCCAGGGTGACCAACGGCAGGCCCGCCTCGCCCTCGACAATCTCAGCCGGGTTGTACAGCGCGGCCATCACTTCGATTTCGTCGCCCTCCTCGGCGTCCTCTTCGGCGAAGATGATGAAGTCCTCGCCAGTCTCGTCAACATGGAAGGTGGCGACCGTCTCGTAGATGGCGATGACGCCGTCGTCTTCCACCACCATAAAACGCTCGAGGTCGATCTCGTTCTCGTCGATGTTTTCCAACTCGTCAGTCATGACTGCTCCTTTGCATAGGTTTTGCCTGCCCGTAGTGTAACGCAGAGCGCGTTGCGGGAGGTCGCATCGTTGCCGTCGCCCCACAACAATTATTGGTTCATATCAACAAAGTAATGAGTTGTGACAACGAATATAAGGACAAGGGTCGACTTTCCTTAAAAGAGAAAAGGTTCTTTTTATAATGTTGACAGGGAGAAGATAAGGGCTGATGAGAAAGGAGAAGCTATGGGATCAGCCAACCAGAAAAGAGCGACGGGAGGATGGCGAGCGTTTTTGTGTATCGTGCTCGCAGCCGCCCTTGCGCTGTGCATGACCCCCGTTGGCGCCCTTGAAGCGCAGGCGGCCAGCACAGCGAAATCCTATGTGTACAACCATGTGTATGGCACGTACTCGGGGCAGTACGCATTGGGATTCACTTGGAACGTTAAGGGAGACGTTAACCCCTACAAGGGCGATCAACTCAAAGAAGTTGACATCCTCAGCGCCACCGGTGGTGTAACGCTGAAGGTGAAGTCGTCGGCTTTGGCGTACGAGGGAGATCTTGATTCGTGGGTGTATCAGCTTATGTATGCCTATGGCGAAGCAGGGTCGAAGCTTCCGGGTACGGTGGGAGTGCCCGTGAAGGTGGGAGGAAGCCAGGCCTATCAGCCCTACACCCTTGCTGGCAAGAAGCTTTCTAACACTACGTACCGCTCCGTCGATTATTTCCAGAGCTCGCAGTTGAGCGGAGGCGGCGGCGCCCTGTTCTCGCGCTTAGATGGAGGGACGCTGATTGCGGATCTCTATAGTGATGCTGGCAAGAAGATCCAGACGCTATCCATCCCCGTGCCTGCAGGGTATGAGGATGCGGGCGTTTACGCCTATGATCTCAACGGCAAAGTCTACTGCGTGGCTTCTGCCTACTCGGAAGACGAGGGTGAGGCTTGGAACGCCTATTATCTGCTCAAGAACGGTAAGTTTGAGAAGAGTGCCGCTCCCGCAGAAAGCTTTACCGACAGCGCCTACGTTATCGGCGGGGGCGTCTCTCTTGAAACCTCTTGGGACGATGACGACACCGAGCGCGCGTATCTCAAGCAGCCCAATGGGACGAAGATAGAACTACCCTCCACCAATGGCATGGAGTCTTACGATGTCGTCAAAGACCTGGGCGTTAGCATTGGGAACGGCAACGGCTCTACGACGGTCTACAACAAGCAGGGCAAGGTTATCAAGACCATCAATACTGGCCAGAAGAATACCCATACGTCTTGGGAGAAGAGTGCGATTCCTGGTGCCTGGGTGCTTATTTGCGACGGAAGCCCTTATGCGGCCTACAATTCCTCCCTCAATGAGATAACGCGTGCTAACGCATCGTGGTATCTGTACGCTCAGGAAGCGGGAAAGCTGAACGGAAAGGCAGTCTATACAACGATAGCCGACTCTTCGAAGGACTGGGAGCGCTATATCGTCATCGACGGCTCAGCCAAGCAGGTGAAAGTTGCCGGCTACGCGCTCGAGGCCAACTATCGCAACACTCCCATTCACACCTTCTCGAACGGGCGCAGCGTCGTTATCGCCAAGAACTCTAAGGGCAAGTATGGCGTGATCGACACTGCGGGCAACGTGTTGGTGCCGTTCTCTTACAGCGACTATGCCAATGTGGGCGGTGGCGACTACATTATGATGAAGGCCTCCAAGGGGTGGCAGTTCGTCAAGGTGTCGCAGTTCGCTTCGGGCAAGGCCGTTAAGGGTATCACCTATACGGTTGGTAAGCTGAAGTACAAGGTGACCAGCACTTCCTCCAAGAACCGCACCGTCATGGTGGTGGGTCACGTGAGCGGCACGAAAGCCAAAGGCAAACTGAGCATTCCCAGTACCGTGAAGATTGGCGGCCAGAAGTTCAAGGTTACCGAGGTGGGAGCGTCGGCCTTCAAGGGTTCGGCCATCACGTCGGTAACGGTGGGTGCCTATGTGACCAAGGTGGGCGCCAGCGCCTTCTCCAGCTGCAAGAAGCTCACCAAGGCAACGTTGGGTAAGAAGGTGAAGTCGCTGGGTAAGAGCGCCTTCTCCGGCTGCAAAAAGCTCAAGACGATCACGATCAAGTCCAAGGTGCTGAAATCGGTGGGCAAGAGCGCTCTCAAGAACGTATATAAGAAGGCTAAAATAAAGGTGCCTTCTTCCAAGGTGAAGGCCTACAAGAAACTGTTCAAGTCCTCGACGGGCTTTAAGAAGACCATGAAGGTGACGAAGTAAATGTCTTTTGGCTCCGGCATCGCGATGCTGGGGGCGGTAATCGTGGCCGCCCTGGCACTTGCCCAGGGCGGGTTTTACCCCACCCCCGTCATCGTTGCCGGGGCCGTTTCTTTGGCGGGAGTCGCAGCGGCGATTTTCGTCAACCGTGCTGCCGCCCGCGCTCAGGGCGGCAGTTTGCGTAGGTGGGCGCTTTCCGGTGCCTTTATCGCCATTGCGCTCCTTAATGCTGCGAGCGCTGTGGCCCATGGATGGCCCTCCGAGGCGACGGGTGTCGTGCTGTGCTGGGTAGCGTTGGCGGCTTTCGCGCTTTTCTGCGGCAGCGTTCCTCTTCCCGAAAAAGCCACGGCTCTTGAGGGCCTGTGCTGGTTTGTGGCCGTTACGGCGGTATTTGGGCTGTTGGCGGTGGCTGGCCTGTTGCCCGCTGGAGGCACGATGGCGGCAGGGCGTCTGTGTCTGCTGTTCGAGTACTCCAATGCGACGGGTATCTGGTTTGGCCTGGGCGTCTTGCTTATGTCCGCGGCCGACAACAGCCGCATTCGTGCGTTGGCGCCTCTCGGGCTCGTTGCGCTGTTTGCCACGCAATCGGTAGGCGCGGTGGCGGTCACGGGCCTTGCGCTGACGGTGGCAGCGGTTGTGTTTATGCGGATGGGACGCTTTGCCGAGGCTGAGAGCCTCGCGCTTTCCTGGATCGCGGCCCTCGTTTCTTTTGCCCTGCAGTTGGTTTTCCCCGCTGCGGGTCTTGTGGGTGCTCTGGCGACAACCGTGGGTCTTTGGGTCTGGGGTGAAAAGCTCCAGGACGGGCACCAGGTCGGCGATCGTGCGAAGCAACGTCGTAAGGGTGCTGCAAGTAAGGAGCGGAAAGCGACGGAAAAGCAGCAGGACGCGAAGGCGCGGAGAGACGCCCAGGAGCGACAAGGCGTCTCGACTCAGGAGGGGGCGCGACGCCCTCGCGCCTTGGTCTGCATTGTGGTGGCGGCGATCGTAACCGTGGGTGCCGCCGCGGCTGTTCTGCTCCTTGAGCCGGCCCGATGGGTGGAAGCTCAGGGGACGTTCGCCGAGCGTTTCGTGATGATGCAGGATGGCCTCGCCTTGCTTGCGGCGAGTCCCTTGCTGGGCGTCGGGCCCGAGCAGTGGGCGCAGCTTTATCCAGGAATTCAGACCGTCGAGTATACGGCTGCAGTGAACCACTGTTCCTACTTGCAGCTGGCGTTGGACGGGGGAGTCTTCGTGCCGATTCTCTACGTTGGGGCGATGGGCGCAGCGGTAGTTAATTGCGCGAGGCGAGGGCACTGGCCCTGGGCTCTTGCGGTGGCGACGCTACTCGTGCACAGTGTCTTCGACTTCGACCTCCACTTTTTCGCATTGCAATTTTTGGCAGTTTTGCTGGTGAGCGAAGCTTCAGAATGTGAGGCCTTGCGTTCCGGCCAGTCGCGTCAGTCCGTGCGCTTGTGACATTAGATTGTTCGTTGGTTCCATACAGTTGACCCTCAAAGAAGAATGGAGTCAATTTATAGCCTTTGACTAGGCAAAACATCTATTGACCATGATAGAATAGCTCACTAAAAAGAATCAGAGCACGGCGCTTCCAGAGGGGAATTGGCTGCGTCGCGGAAACAAAGTGAGAGAGGCATCATGGTTTCACTCAAGCGCAAAGCCGTCAGCATCTGCTGCGCCCTCACCCTCGCAACCTCCCTCGTGCCCGTATCGGCCTTGGCGGAGGAAAGCTCTCCGAATGAATCATTGCCTGATGCAAGCTTGCAGGAGGGGGTGGCTCAAGGGGAGGACGCGGTCTTTGAGATAGCGGAGCCTGTCACCATTGATGCAGAAACCTCCGCTGACGTCCTTTCAGGCATTTCGCTATTTTCTCTCGAGAGCGTTGGTCCGGTGCCGCTGAAATCCTCCCATGAGATAGAGTGGATTGACAGAATTGATTTCACGGGTCATCAGTCAGCCCGTGACTTCTATGACGTGCTGGTGGAAGCCACGGATAATGATGGCGTCAAGGACTACCTAATCGAGGACGCCTACTTTGATCAGACTGCTTCATCGGTCGCCAAAGGTCAGACGGGAGGGTATGACGAAGCAGATGGGAGAGACTGCATCGTCATTGGACCCATTAGCTATTCAGGGGACTTTAACGACGCATTTTACGAAGAGCTAATTTACGCTTATGCAGCAGTGGCCGCTTTCGATCGCGATCACCCCGAGGTATTCTGGCTAGAAGGGGGCGCTTCGTTTACGGGGTGGGGTATAGGATCAAATCTCTATCTTGGTTATGTTATCAAGAGTGATCGTAGGCTTGCTAGCTTCTCTTCGCAGCAGCAAATCAAGACAGCGATTTCAAAGCGCGATGCAGATGCGCAACGAATTCTCGATAAGGCGATCGGCTGCGAAACGAGCGCAGAGAAAATGACCGTGTTCAACGACGAGCTGACAAAAATCAATGCGTACAACACGAGCAGGGATTTAAACGCTGCCAGCAAGACCTATCCTGAAGGCTGGAGGTGCATAAGCGCCCTCGAGGGTCGCACTGGTTCTCTGGGGCCGGTTTGCGAGGGATACGCGCGGGCATTTAAAGTGCTGTGCGACAAGAGCGATATTCCCTGCGTATTGGTCGATGGTAAGGCAAAAAGCCAGCCTAACGCTGCTGGTGGAGCGCATATGTGGAATTACGCTCAGGCTGACGATGGAAACTGGTATGCCGTTGATGTGACGTGGAATGATCCGAATCCGGGCAATACTCCCGTCTCTGGCTACGAAAACACAAAGTGGCTGCTTGTAGGTTCGGCCACCGTTGTGTCGGATATGCCGTTTTCGGAATCGCATCCAGTAGTGAATAGAGTGTTTAGCGATGGGGCGACAAATAGCGGTCTAGTCATATATCAGCAAAGTTACACCAATGGTCCCCAGTTGAATAAAGGGGCATATATTCCCCCTTCCTCTTATCAGGTAGATTTCCCCTGTAGTAGCGCGGTGTATGGGCAGCATCTTAAAGAGGTGGCGCTCGGTGCTCCCACAGCTGTCTCTAAGGAGGACGGTTCTGAGCTTTCCGTGGCAGCGCGCTGGGAAAACGAAAATGAGCAAATCAATCGGGTCGGAAGCGAGCGGTATAGGGCCATTTGCACGATAAGGGATGGAGAGACTTCGGTTCAACAGGTGGTCGAAGTCCCGGTTCTCGTGTCAGAAAAAGAGTTGGCGGTGATTCCGGGCGTGGTTGCCTCAAAGACTTATGACGGAACAGTCAAAGCGTCATTTAGCAGCGCTCCTCGGCTTGAAGGAGTTGTCTCTGGGGACGACGTGAAGCTGACCGCGACGGCGTCATTTGCGGATGCTGCCGCGGGGAATGCGAAGAAGGTGACCATTACCTATGCTCTTTCTGGCGCCGATGCGGGCAATTACCGGTTGAGTCAGACCTCGGTCATCGCTACTGCCAATATCACTGCCCCCGAAAAGCCCGAAACTCCCTCAACGCCTGCGCAGCCGACTGCGCCCTCCAACCCCTCCACGGGCTCGACGACGGCTCCTACTGTGAAGCCCTCGACCCCCGCGCCTCCTTCTTCGGGGTCGTCCACGACGACGAAGCCGGCACCGGCCCCCGCGCCGGCGCCGAGCAAGCCGGCGACGTCGCCCTCCACGCCGGCAAAGCCGACGGCCAAACCCGCCGCGAAAGCGCCTACCTTCAAGAAGACGAAAATCTTGAAGCTGAAGTCTTCCAAGAAGAAGACGCTGGCGGTGACCTGGAAGAAGGCAACCAAGAGCCCTGTGAAGTACCAGGTTCAGTACAGCACGGACAAGAAGTTCAAAAAGGGTGTGAAAACCGCCACCATAAAGGTGACTAAGAAGCTGTCTCGCAAGAGCTCACTGTCGACCACCGTCAAGAAGCTGAAGTCGAAGAAGACGTACTACGTGCGCGTTCGGGCCAAGTACAGCATCGCGGGCAAAACCTACAACGGGCCTTGGACGGCGACGAAGAAAGTAAAGGTCAAGTAGCCTCCTTCGAAGGAAATCGCGATGCTGCCTCACGGATGAGGGCGATACAATAAGGCCGACGGGGCCGACGGTGCGTTCCGTCGGCCCCGTTTGTTTTGGAGGAAGCTCGTGTCGTTGTCCTTTCGTCGCGCTGTAAGCACGCTGTGCTCGCTGGCGCTTGCCTTTTCGCTTATCCCTGCCACGGCCTTTGCCGAAGAGCCCTCTGCGGAAGAGGCGGCTTTCGAGGGATCGTCTCTCGAAGACGTCGCCGATGTTCCTGCTGTGTTCGACCCCAGCGCCATTGAAGTTACCTCTCTGGAAACCTCCGCTGCGGTGCAAGAGGCGATTGCGCTGTTCTCGCTCGATACGAGCCAAGTGCCCCTGGTCTCAAGCACGCAAGAGCGGTGGATCGATCGCGTCGCATTGCCCGACTATGCGCGGCAGTTCTATGACACGCTTGTTGAGGCGTGCGACAACGACGGTTCTCGGGATTACCTCATCGAAGACCGCTACTTCGACAGCACAGCGTCGGATGACGGCACCTATACCCGGTTCCCGGAAGGAGCGGCTTTGTTGGCGGCTACTCTCACCCGGCCGACCCAGCAACAGCTGGCCGCTGCTCAGGCAGCCATTGTGACCGCTCGAGCTGCCTTTGATCGCGATCACCCCGAAGTGTTCTGGCTCACGGGCTCGGTGGGGACGACCGCGATTGGCGCGGGCTCCCAGGTCCGCCTCTATTACGTACTCTTGACCAACGAAAAGAACGGCGGCATGGATCCGCGCACGGCCGCTTATGCAAGCGAGTATGCCATCAAGCACGGCATTTGGAGTCGCGACAGCTCCGTGCGCAGCATTCTCCAAGGGGTGGGCAGTTCCGCCACGCAATACCAGGCGGTGAAATACTTCAACCAGTGGCTTACCCAGAATAACGGCTACAACACGTTAGGCGGCGCCAACGGCAACGATCCCTACGAGTGCATCAGCGCTCTTGAGGGCCGTGCGGGCGCCCAGGGGCCGGTGTGCGAGGGCTACGCGCGCGCCTTCAAGGTGCTCTGCGATCAATCGGGCATTCCCTGTGTGCTTGAGGACGGGGATGCGGTTTCTCCTGGCTCGACGGTGGGCGGTCCGCACATGTGGAACAACGTAAAGCTGGCGGGTGCCTGGTATGGGGTCGACGTTACCTGGAACGACCCAGGAGCGGGCACGGTCAAGCGGTCGGGTGACGAGAGCGAAACCTGGCTGCTGCGTGGCAAGAATGCCGCGGTGGTGGGCAGCTATACCTTTGGATGGACGCACCCGGTGGCCAATATGGTCTACGCCGGATGCGTGGCCTTTACGAACAGCCCTGCTCTGAGTGCGACGGACTACGTCGAGGCGTCGTCGCCCTCAAGCCCGGTGTCCATCAAGCTGCCTGCCGCTGCGCCCGAGCCGCAAAAGCCGCGCCTGTCATCGCTGACACTGTCCAAGAAGTCTTTCACTGCCAACGGAAAGGTGCAGCGCCCCACCGTGACGGTGAAGGTGAACGGTCGCACCTTGGCTGCCAGCTCCTATACGGTGAAGTACAGCAGCGGCTGCAAGAAGACGGGCACCTATAAAGTAACAGTAACAGGCAAAGGCGGCTACACGGGCACGCTCACGGCCACCTTCAAAATCGCAAAGCCCAAGGTTTCTAAGACGACTAGTCTCAAAGTGAAGGCAGGGAAGAAGCGCCTGGTAGCCACCTGGAAAAAGGCCGCGGGAAAAGTGTCGGGATATCAGATTCAGTACAGTACAAGCAAGAAGTTCACGAAGAAGAAAACCAAGACAACGACGGTGAAGCTGACGACGAAGCTCGCCAAGAAAAAGACGCTCTCCAAGACAGTCAAGAAGCTGAAAACGAAGAAGACCTACTACGTCCGTATACGCACCTACTACAAGATCGGCGGCGAGACATTCTATTCTTCCTGGTCAAAAGCGCGTGAAGTACGTGTTCGCTAAAAAAGGATCCTGTCAGAAAACGAGCCTCTTACAAACGGCCGAAGGCTGGAATAAGACGTTCTTCCCATGCCATAATGAAAGCAAGTATGGAGCGAAAGAGGCATGTTGTTGTCTGCCTGTTGGCAAACCGCAACATGCCGTTCGCGTCTCTCTTGGAAAGGACGCACTATGGATCGAAATGACGTCGTAAAGGCGGCCGAGGAGTATTGGGACAAGAATTGGCCTGCTATTAAGGGCGACATCGCCACGCTGGTGGAAATTCCCAGCACAGAAGACCTGGACGCCGCCGGCCCCGGTGAGCCCTATGGCCCTGGCCCCGCCAAGGCGCTGGCAGCGGCGCTGGATATTGCCGCTGGCATGGGCTTTGAAACCACCAACTGCGACGGCCATATCGGCTTCGCTGACCTGGCGGGCGATACGCCCACGCAGCTGGGCATCATCGGCCATATGGACGTGGTGCCCGCCGGCCCCGGCTGGACCTTCCCGCCCTTCGAGGTAACGGAGAAGGACGGCTATCTCATCGGTCGCGGCACCCTGGACGACAAGGGCCCCTCGGTGGTGGCTCTGCATGCCATGAAGTGCCTGGGCGAGCTGCCCATGGATCGCCGTTACACCATGCGCTTCCTATTCGGCGCCAACGAGGAAACCTCCATGGCCGATGTGGTGTACTACCACGAGCACTACGATGATCCGGCCTTCATCTTCACGCCCGACGCCGATTTCCCCACCTGCTACGGCGAGAAGGGTGGCTTTGACGGCCGTATCACCAGCGCGAAAATCGACGACCCCGTCATCCTCGAGTTCGACGGTGGCGTGGTCACCAACGCGGTGCCTGGTGTGGCCACGGCTTTGGTGAAGGCCCATGCCGCCAATCTGCCCGCGGCCGAGCGCCTGACCATCACCGACGAGGGCGACGGCCTGGTGCGCATCGATGCCGAGGGCGTGAACGCCCACGCCGCGTGGCCCGAGCGCGGCATCAGCGCCATCAAGCTCATCGTCGACTACCTGCTGGCCAATAACTTGTGCAACGAGCAGGAGCGCGCCTTCCTGGAGTTCGACCAGAAGCTGGTTAGCCACACCGACGGCTCCGGTGTGGGCATTGCCACGGCCGACGAGTACTTCGGCCCACTGACCGTGGTGGGAGGCACCATCCACATTGAGGACGGGCGCTTCGTGCAGACCATGGACAGTCGTTGGCCCACGTCCATCACCTCGGACGAGATCATCGACATCATGACCAAGCAGACCGACGCCATTGGCGCCACCTTCGAGAACACGCTGCTCATGGTGCCGTTCCTGGTGAAGCCCGACGATCCGGAAATTCAGGCCCTGCAGAACGCCTTTCATGAGGTAACGGGCGACGACCACCAGCCCTTCACCATCGGCGGCGGCACCTACGCCCGCGAGTTCAAGAAGGGCGCGTCCTTCGGTGTGAATATGCCCTGGATTCCCAACCCCGATTGGGTGGGCGGCGAGCACGGTCCCGATGAGGGCGTGGCCATCGATCTTCTGCGCACGTCCTTCATCATCTATGTGCTGGGGCTCTACGACTTGCAGCAGCTCGATCTTGCTGACGAGTAGTCATCGAACGCCTCCTCGACGCAGGGAACTATAGAAAGCCCCCGTCATCCATAGAAAAGTCTGATCTGGGTTAAACCCGTGGTTATTCTTTTTCGTGGACGGCGGGGGCCTTTGTGTGCTATAGAATAGAAAAAGTTTTACCCGCGTATTTTGGAGGATAAAGTGCTTAACGCTATCATCGTTGACGACGAAGCGCCCGCGCGTTCCGAACTTCGTTTCCTGCTTGATGAAGTAGGCGGGGTTGAGGTAACGGCTGAAGCCGCCAGCGTGCGCGAGGCCATCGAGAAACTCAAGGAATATCCCTGCGACGTGATGTTCCTCGACGTGAACATGCCCGAGGCAACGGGCCTGCAGCTGGCCGAGGCCCTGCAGCATTTGAAGTTCCCCCCGGCGGTGGTGTTCGTCACCGCTTACAGCGAGCATGCCCTTGATGCGTTCAAGGTCAGCGCTATCGACTACCTGGTCAAGCCCGTGGAAACCGAGCGCTTGGCCCAGGCCATCGCCCGCGTGCGCGAGCATGTGGCCCTGCATATGCAGGCCCATAAGTCCGAGCGCATTCCTGTGGAAAAGGGCGGCAAGAAAATCCTCATCGGCATCGATAAGATCCGCTTCGTCATGGCTCGCGACGATTACGCCTACCTGCAGACGGACACCGACCGCTACTTCTCCACGGTCAGCCTGGCCCAGCTGGAGAAGCGCCTCGACGGTCACGGGTTCTTCCGCGTGCATCGCGGCTACCTGGTGAATCTTTCCATGGTGGAGGAAATCGAGTCCGTGTCTGGCGGCACGCTTTTGCTCACGCTCAACGGTGTGGAGGAGAAGATTCCCGTCTCCCGTCGCCGCGTGTCCTCGCTGAAGAAGGCGCTGAATCTGTAAGGTTCCGTCGGCCCCTTTAAAGTGAAAGGAAGCGCCCTCGCCTTTGGCAGGGCGCTTCTTGCGTTCACAGAACCGCCATACCCTCAGGGCGTTTTCTGACGGAGAGATACCCCTTTGGTAGAATGTTTCAAACAAGTTAACGAACAGGCGGCCGCAGCGAGAAGGCGCGGCCCGCTTCGTTTTTGGCTGGCATTGTCCTGAAGAGAAGGAAAGCCTATGCTCTCCGCAGATATCGAGAAGATGTACCCCGCGGCGAAGACCCTGGTGAAGGCCCATGCGGCCAGCCGCATCCACCAGAAGGATGCCACGCTGTACGACTTTTCCCCCGAGGCCGAGGCCTGCGCGGCCGAGTTCCTCGGCTGGGCCGATCTGGCCACGAACCCGCCCTGCGACCTGGCCCGCATCCAGGCCTTCGCCGACGAGGCGGTGGAGGCCGGCCTCGACACCATCCTGCTCATCGGCCAGGGCGGCTCCACCCAGGCGCCCATGACCATCACCAAGTACAACAAGCACGACTCCGCGCGCGTGAAGTTCCGCACGCTGGACTCCGACTCCCCGGTGCGCGTGCGCGAGATGCTCACCATCTGCGACCCGCGCCGCACGCTCGTCATCATCTCCTCGAAGAGCGGCGGCACCATCGAGCCGCGCATGCTGCTGGAGGCGGTGCGCGCCTCGTTCGAGAAGGAGCTGGGCGCCCACGCCGTCAAGCACCTGGTGGCCATCACCGACCCGGGCTCCGACCTGGAGAAGATGGCCCGCGAGGAGGGCTGGCGCGCGGTGTTCTCCGGCGAACCTACCGTCGGAGGTCGCTTCTCGGCCCTTTCGGTGTTCGGCCTGGTGCCCGCGGCGCTGGCCGGCATCGACATGGAGGAGTTCCTGGAGCATGCCCGCCAGGCCGAGGAGATCTGCAGCGAAGACGCCATCGACAATCCCGCCATTAATTTGGCGGCGTTCCTGTACGACAACTACTTGAAGGGCCGCAACAAGTTCTCGTTCCTCACGCCGAAGCGCGGTCGCGTGCTGGGCCTGTGGATCGAGCAGCTGGTGGCGGAGTCGCTCGGCAAGGAGGGCCAGGGCATCCTGCCGAACATCGAGATCGACTCGCTGCTCCTGACCGAGGACCCGGGCGACCGCACCATCGTCATGTACCAGACCCAGACCGACCTGTGGGACGAGCGCCGCAACTTCGAGATGTCGCTCGCCTACATCGACCCGGCCATCCCGCGCATGAACTACCGCATCGACACGGTGGCGGAGCTGGCCGAGCACTTCGTCATGTGGGAGTACGCCATCGCCATGTGCGGCTACCTTATGCAGGTGAGCCCCTTCGACCAGCCCGACGTGGCGTCGGCCAAGGCCGAGGTGCTGGACATCCTGGAGAACGGCCAGCCGGAGCCGAACTTCACCGAGGCGTTCACCGACGAGGTGGACATGGGCACCGTGGAGGTCACGTACGCGCCCATGTTCGAGGGCTGCGAGGACCTGCACGAGACGCTCTACGCGCTGCTGTCGTCCATCCAGCCCGGCGACTTCTTCGCGCTGAACGCGTTCCTGCCGTTCACGGGCGAGGGGCGCCGCGAGGCCATCGAGCAGATGCGCCACGGCGTGGCCGAGTCCTTCGGCGTGGTGTCGTGCCTGGAGGTGGGCCCGCGCTACCTGCACTCCACGGGCCAGCTGCAGAAGGGCGGCCCCAACATGGGCGTGTTCCTCATCCTGTCGGCCGACGAGCTCAAGGACATCCCGCTGCCCGAGGGCGCCACGGCTCCGAGTCTTGGCGCGCTGGCGAAGGCCCAGGCCGCCGGCGACCTGGTCACGCTCGCCAAGCGCGGCCGGCGCGCCGTGCACCTGCACCTGCCGGACAACTCCGGGGTGACGCTACGCTTGCTGGCCCAGGTGGTGGACGACGTCATCGCCGACATCCTTACCGACCGCGCCCTGGCCGAAGCGGCGTCCCTGGCCGAGGACGAGGCCGAGCTGGACGCCCCCGAGGCCACCGCCGTGGTGGAGAGCGTCGAGGCCAGCGAGACCCAGGACGTCGGGTCGGCCGAGCCCATGGGCGAGACCGAAGCCAACACCCAGGACTCGCTCGAAGGGGCGCAGCTCTAACAGCCTACTCGCGAGGAAGAGCGGCGGTGTCGCTGCCCGGCCGCTCACATCGGGATGAGCCAACTGAGACAGCCGACCGTCTGGCTTGTCTCATTCTCCCTCATTCCCATGCTGCTTCGTAGGGCCGGCATGGGGTGGTAGGTTCCCAAAACGGATAGTTTGGTTCCCTCGGTGCCTGTGTGTATTTCTCTTCACCTGGGGTTTTGTCGGGGTAGGGAACCAAATACCCCTTGTTTGGCTTTACGCAAGATACCAAAAGGGTCGTTCTTGGAACCTGCTACGCGCAGGGGCGAGCCAGCTGGCTGTTTCACCTTCGTCCCCCTTCTCGCGTGCAGCGTATTACCGACTGGTCACGCTCCAAAGGTATGGAGCCATGCATGGTCTACAATGAGCGAAACGCGTTTTAAGGAGCCATCATGATCGATGCGGTTGATATTTGGGTTAAGGGCATTGTGCAAGGGGTGGGATTCCGCCCCTTCGTTTATCGTATGGCGAAAAAGTACCTGATTAACGGGTGGGTGCTGAACGCTACCGACGGCGTGCACATTCATGCCGAGGGCGAAAGCAAGCTGGTTGACGAGTTCATCATGGAGCTTTCGGACCACGCGCCGGCGGCCGCCAAGGTGGAGGAAATCGACATCAAGGAGGTGCCGCTCGAGCAGTTCGACTCCTTCGAGATTCGCTTCTCCGACGACGAGGACGTGGCTGAGACCACGCTGGTCTCGCCCGACCTTGCCACCTGTGAGGACTGTGTGACGGAGCTCTTCAACCCGAACGACCGCCGCTATCGCTACCCCTTCATCAACTGCACGAACTGCGGACCGCGCTTCACGATCATCGATCATTTGCCCTATGACCGCGCGGCCACCTCGATGGCGGCTTTCCCCATGTGCCAGCGCTGCGCGGCCGAGTACGCCGATCCCCTCGACCGCCGTTTCCACGCCCAGCCCGATGCCTGCTTCGAATGCGGCCCCTCGGTGACGTGGTGTGTGGGTGCTGACGGAGAAGAGTCCATTGGCAAGACGCGCGAGGAGTCGGACGCCATCTTTGCAGCCGCCGTGGATATGCTGATGGCAGGCAAGATTCTGGCTGTAAAGGGCCTGGGTGGCTTCCACTTAGTGTGCGATGCGAATAACGCAGAAGCGGTGGCCGAATTACGCCGTCGCAAGCGGCGCGACGGCAAGGCTTTTGCGGTCATGGCTTCCTCGGTGGCGGACGCGCGCTGCCTGTGCAGCGTGTCCGAGGAAGAGGAAGCAGTG
This sequence comes from uncultured Adlercreutzia sp., assembly GCA_910585575.1. Taxonomy (GTDB): domain Bacteria; phylum Actinomycetota; class Coriobacteriia; order Coriobacteriales; family Eggerthellaceae; genus Adlercreutzia. The sequence continues at coordinate 26,471 of CAJUFS010000013.1, forward strand.
CTGACGGGGTCGGTGCGGCCTATCGTGCTGCTGCGCAAACGCCCCGATGGCGCCATTGGCGCCGGTGTAGCGGATAAGCTGACGGAGCTGGGTGTCATGCTGCCCTACACGCCGGTGCAGCATTTGCTCATGCACGATTTCGCCGAAGTCTGGCAGCGCCAGGCGGGGAATACGGAGTCGTGCGAGGCGGTTCCTGGCCAGGCCGTGCCCCTGCTGGTGATGACATCGGGCAACGTCCACGACGAGCCCATTTGCATTACCGATGAGGAGGCTCGGGAGAAACTGGCCGGCATTGCCGATGCCTTCCTGGGCAATAACCGTCCCATTTTGACGCGTTTCGACGACACCGTCGTCCGCTTGGTGCGTGTGGGAGAGGTTGAGGGGCGTCCCGACTATGCCGTGCAGTTCCTGCGTCGCGCTCGCGGCTTTGCGCCGGTGCCGATCTCCACGGCTGCGAACGCAGCAGCGGTGGTCGAGAACGAAGCGGCCCAAGGGGCCGAGCACGAGGCCGGCGTGGTAGCGGAAGCCGAGGCTGAGGCGCAGGTGCAGGCCGAGGCTCAGCCCGAAGCGGCCAGCAACCCTTCCTCGGACGGCGTCATCTTCGCCGCCGGTCCTGAGCAGAAGAACACCTTCACGCTGCTGCGCGGAACCGACGCTTTTGTGTCCCAGCATATCGGCGATGTTGAGAATGCCGAGACCTACGACGCATGGCTGGCAGCAAAAGACCGCTTCGAGAGTCTCTTCGAAATGACGCCGACCCAGGTGGTGTGCGATTTGCATCCCGAATACCTCACTTCGAAGTGGGCCCACCATCAGGAGCTGCCCGTAACCGAGGTGCAGCATCATCACGCCCACATCGTCTCGGTTATGGCCGAGCACGGTCTTGCCGATGCGGTGTGCGGCATTGCCTTCGACGGTACGGGCTATGGCGTCGACGGGGCCATTTGGGGCGGTGAGGTGCTGCTTTCGAACCGCCAGGCTTTCGAGCGCTTCGCCAACTTCGCTTACGTTCCCATGCCGGGCGGCGCGGCTGCTATCAAGCATCCGCTGCGCATGGCCTATGGCGTGCTGTGGGCCTACGATTTGCTCGATCATCCGGCCGCGCAGCGGGCCCTGGCTCCTTTGGGCGAGGAGGCCGCGCTGTGCGAGAAGATGATCGATCGGGGGTTGAACACCCCTATGACCTCCTCGGTTGGGCGGCTGTTCGATGCCGCTAGCGCGTTGCTGGGCGTGTGCACTGAGCCGTCCTATGAGGGGGAAGGGGCCATCTTGCTAGAGGCGGCTATGGAAGCTGCCGGGGCGGCCGCGCCGGCAGCCGCAGCTCAGGAAGAGGCCGCGGGCGTCATTCCCGAAGATGAGCTGACGGCCAAGGAGCGCTATGCCGTCACGGTGGTGAAGAACACGGCCACCGAAACGAGCACGGCCGAAGATACCTCGGTGGTGCTGTTCGACGCCGAGGGCACCTTCCGCGCGTTGTTGGACGACATGGCGGCTGGTGTCCCCGTCGCTGTTATCGCGCGCCGCTTCCATGATGCCTTGGTGTCGGCCGTGGTTATGGGAGCCGAATTGGTGCGCGCTATGTACGGCATTGCCACCGTGGTGCTTTCTGGCGGCGTCTTCATGAATCGCTACCTGGTTGAGCATGTCTTGCCGGCTTTGGCCGAGGCGGGCTTCACCGCGGCTATCAATCGCGATCTGCCCCCCAATGACGGGTGTATTTCCTATGGTCAGGCGGTGGTGTGCTCCGCTCGTTCTGCAGAGCAGGTAGACTAGCCGAATCCTCGCCTCCGCGCGCGGGACAACTTGAGACAATAGGAGAAAAGACGCTCGCTGAACGGAGGAGCTTATGTGCTTGGCAATTCCCGCTAAGGTGGCGAAGCTCGAAGAGGGCAACTTGGCCACGGTTGATATTCTGGGAGTAACCCGCGAGATTTCCGTGGATCTGACTCCTCAGGCCCAGGTGGGCGATTACGTGCTGGTGCACGCTGGCTTTGCCATCGAGGTGGTGGACGAGCGGTTCGCCCAGGAAACCATCGACCTTATCAAACAGTTTCCCGAGCTGGCCGATCTCGACACTGCGGCGGCCTAGGTCATGGATCAGATGCAAGAAGAGCTGCGGGCCTTCAAGGACCCTAAGCTGGCCCGCGGCCTCATCGAGTCTATCCAGGCGCTGGCCCCCGAATCAGCCACGCTTATGGAGGTGTGCGGCACCCATACGGTGGCCATCGCCCGCAACGGCATTCGCGGCCTCATGCCCGAGGGCACGCGTCTGGCCTCGGGGCCGGGCTGCCCGGTGTGCGTGACTAGCAACCACGATATCGACAAGGTTATTGCTCTGGCCCGCGTGCCCGAAGTGACGATTGCCACCTTCGGTGATATGACCCGCGTGCCCGGTTCCTCCTCCAGCCTATTGGCCGAGCAGGCCGCAGGCCGCTCGGTGGAGATCGTCTACTCGCCGCTCGACGCCCTAAAGCTGGCCGCAGAAAACCCCGATCGCCAGATTGTGTTCGTAGGGGTGGGCTTCGAGACCACCACGCCGCTGGTGGCCATGGCCATCAAGCGCGCGAAGGCCATGGGCCTGAAGAACTTCAGCGTGTACGGCGCGCACAAGAACATGCCCGGTGCGTTAGAGGTTATCGTCAACGATCCTGGTGTGCAGGTGAGCGCCCTCATTCTGCCAGGCCATGTGTCTACCATCATCGGGGCCGAGCCCTATCGGTTCTTGGCCGAGAAGTATGGCATTCCTGGCGTTATTACCGGATTCGAGCCCGTGGATGTGCTGCAGGGCATCGCCATGATCATGCGGCAGCTGCACGAGGGCCGCGCCGACATCGAGATTGCCTATGCCCGCGGCGTCATGCCCGAGGGCAACCCCGTAGCCCTGGCTGCTATCGATGAGGTCTTTGAGACCTGTGCCGCCACTTGGCGCGGCCTGGGTGAAATTCCCGGTTCGGGCTACCGCATCCGCGAGGAATTCGCCGAGTTCGACGCCATGCGCCGCTTCGACCCACCCATCGAGCCCACGGTGGAGCCCAAGGGCTGCCGCTGCGGCGATGTGCTGCGCGGCATCATGGCACCCAGCGACTGCCCGCTGTTCCGCACGGTGTGCACCCCCGAAAACCCCGTGGGCCCCTGCATGGTGTCGAGCGAGGGCAGCTGCGCCGCCTACTATCGATATTACTAGGGACTGACCAGCACATTGAAACGAACGGGGGCGTCGTTGCGATTAGACGGCGCCCCGGTTGAGAATAAGTTGTGAAACAATAGAGAATCCAACGCGAACGACCTGCGAACCAGCAGGTGTAGCCTTCTCGCCCCAATGTACCGCGAGAAGGGAGGCGCCGTGGGCGCTCAGCGAATCGAATTCTCCAATGCCCAGATGTTCAATTACGTGATGAGTCGAGAGGAGATCTGTCGATCGCTTCTCGAGCGCGTTCTGAAAATGGATATCGAGCGCATCGACTATATCTCAGTCGAACATGAGATCGATCCTAATAGGGAGGGTCGCGGGGTCCGCCTTGACGCTTACGCCAAGAATTCAACGACGGCTTTCGATGTGGAGATGCAATCACAGGACGAATACTGGCTCGGTCTGCGTTTTCGGTACTACCAGGCAGCCATCGACACTGATCTTCTCAAGAAGGGGGATGATTACGATGACCTTCCCTGGTGCTTCATTATCTTTCTGTGTGTTCATGATCCCTTCCAAGCAGGCCTGCCCGTCTACACTCTGGAGCCTCGCTGCTACGAGAGCGACGAGGTGGACGCTAACTGCCGTATGCGCTGGATTGTTTTGAACGGTGAATCTTGGGAACGAGAGGGGGACAGGCCAATGCGCTCCTTGCTACAATATATCGAGGAGGGGACGGTGACAGCGTCCGATCCACTCGTTTCGATGATCGATCAAGTGGTGTCAGAGGCCAATGCCGACGAGAAGGTGATGAGCAAGATGATCTCCGTAAGCACAGTGGAAGAGAACGCCGAACGTCGCGTGCGGATGGCGAAGCGGTACTACCGCCAGTATTACTCCGAAGAAGGGAGACGGCTCGGCCTGGAGGAGGGTCGCGAGGAGGGTCGCGAGGAAGGTCGCGAAGAAGGTCGCGAAGAGGGCCGAGAAGAGGGCCGCGAGCTGGGACTCGCCGAAGGCCGAGAAGAGGGCCTTGCCGAGGGCCGCGAACTGGGCCGTGAGTTGGGACTCGCCGAAGGGCGAGAGGAAGGTCGTGCTGAGGGCGAGGCGCTCTATGGTCGCCTGGTCGAGGCCCTTCTGACGGCGGGCCGTCAAGAAGATTTGCTACGGGCAACGCAAGATGAAGCCTACCGTGCTTCCCTTATCGATGAGCTGGGCCTTCAGGAGCCTCGCTGTTAGCATGAGCTCTTCCCGGTCTCACTACATGTACGTTCTTGAGTGTGCTGATGGCTCGCTCTACACCGGCTACGCGGTGGATGTTCATGCGCGCTTGGCCGTGCACAACGCCGGCAAAGGGGCGAAGTACACGCGGGCGCGCTTGCCCGTCAGTCTTTTGGCCTACGCCTCGTTCGAAACCAAGCACGACGCCATGCACGCGGAGTATGTATTCAAGCAGCTCACCCGCGACGAGAAAGACGGGCTTCTCGCCGCGGCGTCGCGCACAAGTTTTGAGGCAGCGCTGCGGCCTCTACTCGATGGTCGCTGAGCTAGTGGGGCCTAGCATCTCGGGAAGGTAGATACTCGGCTCTATGGTGCACAGCCGCTGCCCGTTTTTCAGCTGAATGCGGGCGATGGCCAGCTTAAGCTGTTCGGCTGCTTCGAGGGGGCAGGTTGCAAAGCCGGTAAGCACCAGGCGCTCGGCGGTTCGCTCCCTCACGAGGCGCAAGAGAGAGCGGTCGTCGTTCAGCGCCCGTTCGCGGGCTGATCCCACCAAGGTTCCTTCATCGACCATTGATCGCGTGGGGATGAAGCCATTGACGAAGCCGCCGAAAATTACCCGATCGAAGGTATGATCGACCAAGTCGGCAGGGTGTCCCACGCGTACAGCCGCAGGCTCGCCCGCTTCGGCAGCTGCCTCGCATTCCTTGCGACCGCGAACAGGCGCCCGGTCCCCCTGCTCGATCAAGGCGAGGGCCTCGCGATAGGGGCCGAGAAGGCTTTGGGCGAAAGGACTGTCGGCGGGGAGGCCTTCGAGGGCGTTATCTGCCAAACGACGTAACGCCTCGGCGAGGGGCAGGCCAGGGGATGCCGTGCGCAGCTCCGAGACCGCGGCGCTGCGGGCTAGCGGGTCGCCGAGGGCAAGCCACTGGCGCCACGCAAGCGAGTCGTGAGGGTTTCGAGCCAGTCTCTCGAGAAGGCGCTGGCGGTCTCCCTCCGTCGCGGTCCAGCGCCGGTGTCCCAGAGGGCTGCATCTTGGCGCCTTCAGGGGGGTGGCGGCCACCCCGCAGCTCTGCAAGGCTCTTAGCGCATTCGCGCGCCAGGTGCCATTGGTGGCGACGACGGCGATGCGCGCGGGAGGGATACCCGCGGCTAGGGCGCGAGAAACCTCGTCAACCACAGCGGCCATCTCCTCGGAGGGCGTTTCCGTTGAATGCCACGTTGTCTGCAGGCTTGGGAAGGGCTCATCAAGCACCACGCGCTCGCAGGGCCGATGCTCGGCGGCGAAGCGCTTAAGGCCGTCGCGCGCGGGCCACGGCTCGAACGCAGCGGGCAACAGCGTCTCGCTGCCGGCCACGGCCAGCCTCTCACGGGCCAAAAGAGCGATCATCTCTTGGCTCGCGCGGCTCATAAGCGGATAGTCGTCGGCCAGCACCACGGCCGCCCCGAACGAGGCTCTCAAGGAGGGGACAGCGCGCAGGGCGTGGACGGCAAGGTTCACGGCCTCTCCTGCCAACAGGGCTTCGTCGAAGGCGAGAATGTCGTGGGCCAATGCCAACTGGGCCCGCTCCTCGGTGGTTTGGATCCAAGCGAGATTATCGTCATCGAGATTGGCGAGGCCACACAAGAGGAAGCCCCACAGCTCTCGGAGCCGTCGCTGTTTCAGGCCGCTCGTCTTGAGGTCTTCGAAGAACACTGCCTCGTCGTCGCGGTCCATCACGCGCGGTACGCGGCCGGACACGCGAGCGGCCCGAGGGTCCTCTAAGATGCTCAGGGCGCACTCAAGCGGCGTGGTCACCCTCAGGGCCGCGCCCCCGACGCCACCCCGCCGCTTCTCGAGGGACTGGGCGGCGGCAGGCGTTGCGCAGAACAGAAGGGCGCAGGGCTCGGTGCCGCTCGGGCTCGGTGCATCGGGGCCCAGGCTCGGCGAGCACCAGGCTCGTGCTCGATCGATCAGAGCAGAGGTTTTGCCCGAGCGCGGTCCTCCGACAATGCAGAGCGCCTCGGCGAGAGGATCGTGGTTCATGGCGGCTCCTTTTCGGATTGGGGAAGCCCGACGGTTCGAGGACATTGGGGAATCGAGACCATCGAGCTCCCCCTGATCGGCCTTTCTGGAAGGAGGGAGGGGGAAGGGGGGTGAAAGGCCGATCAGGGGGAGGCTGGACGAAGGAGAGGAGAAGCTTCGCCCAGCGCTTCCTGGAAGGACTAGGAGAGGGCGTCAGTAGCCTCGTCCAGCTCGTCGGGGCTTAGCTGCGGAAGCGCGCCCGGAACGTGCTGTTTCGCCCGGAAGGGCATCGTGATGGCGTTGCCCGGGCAGGCGTCCACGCAGGCGCGACAGCGGGTGCACTCGTTCCACGTGGTGCCCAGTTCGGGGTGGCGCGGGTTGATGGCCACCTCGCACACCTCCGCACAGCGGCCGCAGGTGGCTCCGTGGGCGGTTTCCAGGCACTGCTCGTCGTCGATGGCCGGCAGGAAGGTGCGGTTGGCCTTCGCCACGAGGCTCATAAACGAAGAGATAGGGCAGAGGTGCGAGCACCACTTGCGGAAGAACACCACCTCGGCCAGAAGCAACAGGGGGATCAGCACCACCGACCAGGTAACGTCGCCATTGCCGAACAAGGCGATGAGCAAAAACACCAGCGCGAAGGAAAGTCCCACGGGGCATACCAGGCAGAACACGGGAAATCCGAACAGGGCCGCCGACAGTAAGGTACCGCCCAAGATGAAGTGCCGCGAGTCGGCGGGCTTCCGATCGGCGCAGGAGGCGCAGGATCCGGCGCAGCCCTGGGACAGGGCCTTCTTCTCGGCCGCCGTCAGAGGGGCCTGCGGGCTTTTACCGTTCGGTGCAGCCTCCTTCGCGGCGTCCTGCTTTTTGAGCAGGCCGCGCAGCTTCTGCCAGACGGGAACCGGGCACAGCCATCCGCAGAAGGCGCGACCCAGAATTAGGATGGCGGCGATGGCCAGCACCACCGAGATGACGGCGCGCGGCACGAGGGTTTTGCTGGCAAGCATGGTGCCCAGGGCGCCGATGGGGCAGATGAGGGAGATGGATTCCCAACCAAAGGCAGACAGGGTGCCGACGCTGGCGTGCGCCGCATAGGCAACGCCCGCCACGGCCAACAGGCCCAAGGGTATGATCACGCGGAGTTTCTGGTTCTTCATGGTCTAGGCCTCGCTCTCGGGAACGACGATGATGGCGCGCGAGGTGGCGCCGACGGCGTAGGAGCCTTCTTTTTGGGAAACGCAGACGTTCTGGCAGGCACCGCAACCGTTGCATTTCTCGGGCAGCACCACGGGGCGCCCGTACTCGTCCAGCTCGATGGCCTCGTAGGGGCAGGCGTCATAGCAGAACTTGCAGCCGTTGTTTTTATCCCAGGCCAGGCACCAGTCGCGAATGAGCGTCGCCTTGCCGAGGATGACGGTCTCGGGGGTGGCGTCCAGGGGCAGGCGCAGCGCTTCCGTGGGGCACGAGGCCACGCACAGCGGAACGCCGTTGTTGGCCTCCTCGCAGTAATCGCACCAGCCCTCGTTGAAGTTGGCGGTGGGGGTGCGAACCGTGACGATGCCGTCTTCCAGATGGGCCGGCCGCAGGGCATTTTTCGGGCAGGCCTCCACGCAGCGCTCGCAGCGGATGCAAGCGGCAATGAGGGCAGCCTCGTCCTGACCGCCCGGCGGCCGCACTTGAGCTTCGGCCGGTACGGCCTTCAGGGCTCCCAGGGCCAAAAGGGCGCATCCGCCGCCCACCCCCAGGGCGAAGGTGCGGCGCGACATGCCGGCGCCGGGCCTCTTCTTCTCGTCTCCCATGTTCTCTCCTCTTCTGTGCTGCTAGTCTTCCGAGAGCAGGTCTTCCAGAAGCTCTCGGTCGGTCTCGAGAAAGCCTTCGGTGAGGAAGGCGAGTCCGCGGTAGAAATCGGTCTTGGCGAATTTGTCCACCTCGGCCGTGAACAGCGGCACCCAGCCCGCCAGGTGCACGTCGATGAAGTTGTAGGAGCTCTTGATCCACGCGAGTGCCTGCTCGCTGTCGCCCTTGCACAGCGCTTCGACGACGCGCGTCGAGAGAATCTGCAGGTACTCGAGCTCAAGGGCGATGTGGTCTTCGCCTTCCTTCCAACGCTCCTGTTTGGAAAGGCCGGCGGCGCGGTACAGGGCCAGCACCTCATCGCGGGCACTCTGCATGAGCAGGCGCTTTTCCGAGGTGTAAACGCTTTCGAAGGGGTAGGCGGCCGCATGGCCCGAGTAGCCGTGGCCGAAGAAGACGCGCATGTAGTCGGCGGCCAGCTCGGTGAGGGTGTTCTCCCAGAGCCCGCTCAAGTACGTGGCGATGAGGCGGTTGCCTTCGTCGGCCAAGTCGTTGCCCGTGTGCACGGGGTAGCGCGAGTCGTGAAGCTCTTGGAGAAGGGCCTCGTCCACCTCGCGGCCGTACAGGCGGCTTAGCAAGCCGTAGGTGGTGGCCCGCTGCTTGAACAACGCGATGAGCTCGGCGGCGCTGACCGTCTCGGTCGCGCCCAGATCCTCGGCAATGATGGTCTCAGTCATGATCGGCTCCTTTACCAGCGAACGCCATCGGTGGTCGTCGGCATCTCAACGACGTCCTCGAGAGCGGGAATTTCATAGGAATCAACGACGGCCGCCAGGGCCCCGTCCAGGGCCGCCGCGCCGGCCTCCGTTGTGCGCCAGGCCTTGTCTTCCCAGGCGAAGGCACCGGCGCGCTCGAGGCTTTCGACGAAGTGCTGCACATAGAAGCGGCGATTCTCGGCGACGAAGGGGTCGGTATCCACGGCCACGGACATAAGGCCCATGGAAGTACCCTCGGGGTTCTGGCCCATGAGCAGCACGCGCTTGTAGACGGGCAGGTACTCGGGCTCGCGTTCGAAGAGACGGGCGATGCGTTCGGCCGGATCGTCCTCGGCCACGATGGTGCTGCCCGCCTCGGTGGTTTTCCAGCACACGATAGGCGGCTCGGTGGGCTCGTAGAATTCCTGGCCGTCGACAACGACAATGGCAGGCTCGGGCCGTGCTTCGCCGTAGGGCGCGCCCTCGGCGGTCACGCGCTCCAGGGCGCCGGCCACTTCCAGCATGGTGCAGAAATTGGAAGGGGTGTATACCGAGAACTTCGTGCGGCCGCTGCTTTCGAGGGCCTTGCGAACAGCGGCCGTGCTGAGCGGCTCGCGGGCGGCCTCGAGAATGCCGAGCATGGTGGCGCGATGGGGGCGCATCTGGCCGAACAGCTCGCGGGTGCGCTCTTCGGCGGGGCGCGCGGCATAGGAGGGATCGTCCTGGTTGACCGAGGCCTCGATCACGGGAATTTTATCGGGGTCCGGGGGCAGGAACTCGGAAGTACCCTCGGTGTTGGGCAGGAAGATCTCCGACGAGTCCTGCTCGTCGGGTTCCTGGGCGGCCCAAGTGTCGAGGGTTGGGTCGAAGCTGAAATCAAAAGTGGAAAGATCCAAGGTGCTCATGGAATCTCCTCTCTAGTTCAAGCCGGCATTGCGCAGGAGCTGCTGGCCGGAAAGGCTGTTGGGGCGCGCAGCGCCCAGGGCGTCGATGAAGGCGGTGGGGGACACGCGGGCCCACGGCTGGCCGTTGCGGACGGCGGTGCGGCGGTAGGGCACGCGGATGCGATCGGCCACGGCCTGCTCCAGAGCGGCGAACGTGGAGAGCACCACGGTGCAGGGAGCCTGGGCCAGAGCAAGAAAGGCCTCTTCCTGGCGGTGCGCCTCCTCGGGGTCGTCCAGGGCCGCGGCCGTGGGAATGAGCCCCTCCACACAACCCACCACGAGCAGCACCTCGAAGGAACGCCACGCGGTGCGAAAGTCCATGATGGTGGCCTGACGCATACCGCGCTCCAGGGGCGTTGTCGTCAGAAGGGCCGGCAGGCTCTCGGCGGTACAGGCGCGGTGGAGCTGCAGCCCCCAGGTACGGTTGGGCACCGCGAAGCCGATGCGCGGCGGCTGGGTATGTCCGCGCTGCACGAGGGCCATGGCGATGCGGGCGAGCCCGACCAGCTCGCTGGCGGGGCTTTCCCACTTCACCACCGCATGCTCGGGAAGCCACGGGGCGATAACGCGCTGGGAAGCGGTCGGGGAGCTCGAAGGGATGGGACGGCTTGCCATGGGAGCCGTCCTAGTCCGCAAAGGTGCCCGCGGCGCTATCGAAGGTGCGGGCCGCGCCCTCGGTCGTCGTGACGGCCCAAAGGCGGTAGTCGACGGGGAAGGTGAAGGGATCGGGCTCGTCTTCCTCTTGGCGGGCCGGACGCGGAAGGTCCGGGGCGTCCGTGGGAGGGACGGCCGTATTTTCGTAGCTCTTCGCCTCGATGTCCTCGGCCAGCTGCTGCTCGCGGGTTTTCTCGGGCGCCGGGGCCTCCGAAGTCTCTTCGACTTTCGGGGCGACGGCTTCCAGGGCCTCGGGATGTTCGGCAACCCACTGGTCCCAGGCCTCGTTGCGCTGGGCAGTCCACGTTGCAGCGGTAGGGGCCTCGACGCGCACGACGGCGGCGAACGGCCCCTCGTTTTTCAGCTGGCGAACGCGGTCGACGATCTCAGCCGTTGCCGGATCGACGAAACCGTTGGGTTCGGGGCGCAGGCCTACCACGAGGGCGCCCCCCTGCAGTTCGATGTCGAGCGTGTCGAAGGCCACTTCGGGAAGGCCGATCTTGCGCTGGCGGTCGTTGAAGACCTTCATGTTGTTGCCCACCTTATGCAGGATGTTGCCGATCCAGGGGGCGACGATGGTGTTCCAGCGCTCGTCGGCGCCCTCGGCCCCGGCGTCAAGATACTGGTAGGTGCCCATGTTCACCAACAGGCGCGCGGTGTTGCGCACGGGAGCGTCCTCGGACTCCGCGGCATGGGTGCGAATGATCGGTGTGGTGATGTGGGCGTAGCTGCGGTTGATTTCCAGAACCGTTTGCTGGCTGGCGGCTCGCTCGTCCAGGTCGAGCACCAGCGTGAGAGATGGTCTCAAAAGAGCCATAGGTCCCCTCCTCTTCGTTTTCTCGATTCCCCAGTACACGGCGAAGTATAGGAGGGCTTTCATAGGCCAAATAATATGATGCCTATGATTTCGCCTATGAAAAGGCCGCTATGATGGGGCCCATCAGGACGAATAGGGGGATCATCATGGCACGTCTCACCGATATGCTGGGGCTTATCTCTAAGCTTCAAAGCCCGAAGATTACCGTGCACCAGGAACGGTGCGTGCTGGTACGCAACGGCAATGCCGACTGCCTGCGCTGCGCCCAGGCATGTACCGCGGGCTGCATCGCCTACGACGGCGAGAGCCTTACGGTCAGCCCCGAGCGCTGTATTGGCTGCGGCACTTGCGCGACGGTGTGCCCTACCTGCGCCCTGGAGGCCCATCACCCCGGCGACGCCGCGCTGCTGGCCGCCTGCCAGCAGGCCGGGGCCTTAATGGAGGGCGTGGTGCCCATCGGCTGCGGACAGTTGCTCGATCAGGCTGCGGGCCGCTACGACGAGGAGAAGATCGTCCGCGTGGAGTGCCTTGGCCGCGTCGACGAGTCGCTGCTCACGTTCTGCGCCACCCAGGGAGCCCGCGAAGTGACGCTTATTCACGGCGACTGCGCCTCCTGTGCCTACGGCACGGGTCGGGCGTGCGTCGAGGAGGTGTGCTCGACCGAGCGGGTGCTCATGGAGGCATGGCGCACCCCTCTTGAGCTGCGCCTTACGACGAAGCTGCCGGCGGCCGCCAAGCGCTTGGAGGGGGCCGACCACGACGCCGGGCGCCGCGCCCTCTTCGCCGAGGGGGGACGCCGGGCGGCGCGGGCCGGCGCGCTGGTTGTGGAGGAGACTGTGGCCGACGCTCTGGGAGAGCAGGGCGGCGAGGAAGCGCCGTTGCCCCGCTATACCAAGGTGATGGATGACGGAACGCTGCCTCATTTCGTTCCGGATCGCCGCGAGCGCCTTCTCGACTTTCTTGCTGACTTGGGCGAGCCTGCCGACGTGATGGTGGACACGCGCCTTTGGGGCCATGTGATCATCGACACGGAGCGGTGCCTTTCCTGCCAGATGTGCGCGACATTCTGCCCCACGGCGGCCCTGACCAAGTTCGAGGAGCCCGATGGCACCATGGGCGTGGATCACCGTCCCGCCGACTGCGTGAAATGCCGAACGTGCGAGGCCATCTGCCCCGCCGACGCCATCGAGATCTCGGAAGAGGTGTTCGCCCGCGACCTGATGGCCGGCGTGACCGATCGCTACGTCATGAAGGGGCGCCCCATCAAGCACGGCACCCCCCACACTATCTGGCGCACGGCGCAGACCATGATGGCGACTGATCAGGTCTACGAGCGCTAAGCTCCTGTATATCAGTGATTTTCCTCAGCATCATTGACGGCGTGTTAGAATAACCGAACACTTCAGCTGCGGACATATGGGGGAGCAGCGTCATAACACAACGGAGGGTCGGCGCAGGTCGTTGGAAGACGTGCGCCCCAAGTGGGGGTCCCATGAAGCTGCCGCACATTAAGGTTGAAGTCGAATATCGCGAGGAAGACACGGGCGCGCCGGGCAAAATGTCACCGGCGCTCATCGCCGGGTTCGGGCTGCATTGGGCCTGGGTGTACCTGTTCATGTTCAATGGCCAATACGTGCTCTTTCCTGCTTTGGGGTCGATGCAGCTTGTGCTGTCGACCACGTCGGGCGCTTTCCATGCGCTCGCGCTTCTGGCCTACGCGCTTTTCCTCAAGCAAGCCCGCCTGCTTTTTGGCACGCCGCAGCGCATCCGCTTCAACCGTCTCGCGGCCGCCATTATGATCGCCGCCGCCACGGCGCTGTGCCTGGTCGGCAACGTCCTGGCGGGCAGCTTCATCGCCGGGGCGTGCTTCTTCATCGCCGGAGCTGTGAGCGGCATTGGGTCGGCGGTGCTTCTTATGAGTTTCGGCGTGTCATTCAGCGTGTGCGACTTGCCCACGATCGCCCTGTGCACAGCCCTCTCCGTGGTGGTAAGCGCGTTGGTTTTCTCGGGGATCATCATGGTGGGCCTGGTGCTTCCCCTCTTGGCGGTGCTCGCGTTTTTGGTGTTGCCCTTCGCCGAGCTGTTCTGTCTGAATCGCTGCTCTGCCGACTTGGTGGACAAGTTGGAGTTCGCCTATCTCACTATGCCGGTGCGGACCGCGATGTTCGCCGGTCGTATCGGCGTGCCGAGTGTGGTGTTCGGGTTGCTGCTGGGGGTGCTGCGCACCTGTGCCCTGGCCGGCACCTTGGACAATCCCTTTGCGGCCGACGGCGTGACGGCGAATTTATTTTCCTCGGCTGTGTTCACGGCGGCGCTGATGACCTGCCTCTCGCTTATCGTGGCCATGCTGGCCCTGCGCAAATCGCGCTACTTCACCTTCCGTGTTCTGGTGCCGCTTATTGGCGTGCTGCTGGCCCTGCTGTGCTCTGACTGGGGCGAGGATCCCTTCTTCCATTGCTTTGCCCTGTTCGGCAGCTATTTCATGCTGGAAATGTGCCTCTGGGTGATGTACGCGGACGTGGCCCAAACGTACCGCGTGAGTGCCTTCACCACCTTTGGCTTCGGCCACGGCTTTCTCTCTGCTGGCTCCCTGGTAGGATTCTTGGCCCTGCAGACCGGCGGCATCTTGGAGCCGGTGCTGTTCAATCCTGTGGGATTGGTCGTGGTGGGCCTCATCACGTTGACCCTGGGCGTGGCGGTGCTGCCCAACGCCGCCGAAATTCGCAGCACGCTTCTGCGCGGTCGCCGGTGTCCGGCGGTGTTCGAGGATCTGGCCGATTTGGTGGGCGATGCACCCGCGCCCGCCACGACCGAAGCGCAAGCCGGTGCCGTCGTTCCCGATGCGGAACCGAGCGCGCCCCGGCTTGGCGAAGAGGCGGAAGAGGCCGTCGTGTCGGCGCCCGAGTCGTCGGCCGAGGAAGACGCTTCCGTGAAGGCCGTCGAGCTTTCCGCGCCCGCAACACCCGGGCAGCAGGCCGAGCAGCAGGCGCAGCAGCTGGGTCGCTTCAAGCGCAAGTGCGCCGTGGTGGCCGATACGTTTCTGCTGTCGCGGAAGGAGACCGAGGTGCTGTTCCTTCTGGCCAAGGGCCGCAACTCCGCCGCCATCCAGGAGAGCCTCTACATCTCGGCCGGTACCGCCAATACCCATATGCGTCATATCTATCGCAAGCTCGACGTGCACTCGCAGCACGAGCTTATCGAGCTAGTCGAGTCCATGGAGCTCGATTAACCGAAGCCCGATGCACGGCGGCTCTGCAGAGCCGCCTCTGGGGGATTGCCTCAGCGTTTTCCCTGGTCAATTCCGGTCATATGACGGGAAAATTCAGAAATAATAGCCCTAATCATATGCCCCCTATGAAGGTTCAACCGCGTTCTCTCCGTAGAATTGCGCCCGTAAGGCACCGGTCTTCCGCGTCCCGGGGAAACCGCGCCGCAGCCGAGCAGCTGCCGCGCGGGGGACAAGCCGCCCAAGGCACGGTGGAGATGCAAGAGGGAGAAAGAAAGAGAGAGAGAGGTGGGGATTTTATGGCACAGCTAACCATGTCGCGTCGCAACTTCATGAAGACGATGGCTATTACCGGTGCAGCTGCAGCAGTAAGTTCCTCGGCGGTCGCGCCCCTGCGAGCTCTGGCCGAAGACGCCAACGCCTCCGCGGGTGAGGTGAAGCACGTTCGCACGTGCTGCCGTGCCTGCGGCAAGGTGGAGTGCGGCGTTTGGGTGACGGTTCAGGATGGCAAGGCCATCAAGGTCGAGGGCGACGAGTCCGCTCCCCAGAGCCGTGGCCATTGCTGCGCCAAATCGCAGTCTTCCATGCAGGCGGCCTACCATCCCGATCGCCTGCGCTACCCGGTGAAGCGCACCAACCCCAAGGGCTCGGACGATCCGGGCTGGGTGCGCATTACGCTGGACGAGGCCTTCGAGCTGTCCGGCCAGGGCCTGGGCGAGGTAGTGGACAAGTACGGCGGACAGTCCATCTTCGTGATGTGCGGCACGTCCCGCGTGTGGTCGCTCGGTCCCTATCAGGGCATGAAGCAGCTGTTCGGCACCCCGAACGCGCACTTGGCCTATCAGGTGTGCAAGGGCCCGCGCCACTGGGCCGGCATTATGACCGACGAGATGGGCTCCCCCTGGATGGAAGTGGAGGCCGAGCCGAAGGTCTACGTGCAGTGGGGCACCGCTGTCGAGTACTCCAACTACGACACCACCAACCGCACCATTTCCGACGTAGCCCCGCATGCCACGGCGCACATCTGCGTCGATCCGCGCGTGACGCCGCTGTCCAAGGAGGCCGATATCTGGCTGCCCCTGCGTCCCGGCACTGACGGTGCCCTGGCGCTTGGTTGGTTCAACTGGATCATCGAGAACGAGGCCTACGACGACACCATGGTGCGCCGTTGGTCCAACGCGCCGTTCTTGTTCTGCGAGGAGAAGCCCTGGAAGACCGAGGGCTGGCTCGTCGAGGGCAATGGCGGCATCAACATGCGCACGAAGCTCATCACTGAGGCCGACATCATCGAGGGCGGCAAGTACCATCGCTTCATGGTGTGGGACGAGAACAACAACCGCCTCACCTACTGGGACGCTCAGGAGGGCAAGTGGGAAGGCGAGATGCACAAGATCCCGACCACGGGCTCGTTCATCGACCACCCGCTGACGGGCCTGGTGGCCGCCGGCTGGCTGCCTGATCCCTCGGTCTGGTGCGATCCGGCGGATGCGAAGTTCGACGCCTACTGGGACAAGGGCAACGAGAAGGGCAAGACCACCAATCCCGCCGGCCTGCCCAAGAAGCCCGCGCTGTTCCCCGGCGAGGTCGAGGTTACGCTGAAGGACGGCAAGACCTATAAGTGCCGCACCGTATGGGACGGCTTCCATGATCTGACGTGCCAGTACACCTGGGACAAGGTGGAGGAGATCACCGGCGTGCCCGGCGACAAGGCCGAAGAGGCCGTGCGCACCTGGACCACCCGCGTCGACCCGCGCCACGGCAACGGCGGCATCCACTTCCAGCTGGCCACCGACCAGAACGGCAACTCCATCCAGAACTGTCGCGTGCTGCAGATGCTCTCCTGCGTGACGGGCAACTCCGACGAGCCCGCCGGCAACCGCGGCTCCTGCAAGAGCCAGTTCGACGGCAACCCCGGTCGTTCCAACATGCAGGCGGCGGCGCCCTACGGCGACGAGGCCAAGGTGTGGGCCGGCCGCGACTACTCCCTGGAGGAAGTGGCCAAGCACATGCAGGACTTCGTCCAGTACCTCATCGACGAGGACTCTCCCCTGGCCGAGCGCTACGGCAACAAGGTGCCCAGCGACGAGGAGGCCATCATCATCGCCAAGCGTATGGGCGGCGCTATGCTTCCCTCGCAGAACTGGCCGAATCCGAACACCATCTTCATGCGCCAGGCCGGTCAGGTGGATGCCGACCGCTTCCCGCTCAACCGCTTCTGGGCGCGCTGGGCTGACGCGAACGCCATCTGGGACGCCTGCCTGCAGGATCCGGACTGGTCGCTGTGCATGGAGAACGAGAACAAGGAAGTGGGCTACAACGTCAAGGAGACGCTCTACGCCCTCCACGGCGGCGTGTGCCAGTCCGGCGATATCATGAACATGGGCAACATCGCCCGCGCCTGGGACGCCACCACGCAGCTCGACTTCTTCGTCGACATCAACATGTGGTTCTGCCCGAACAACGGCAACGCGGACATCATCTTCCCCTGCCAGCACTGGATGGAGCTCGACTCCACCCGCGTCTCCCAGGGTTCCGGCGGCTTCTTCGGCTGCTGCTGCGCGGCCATCGAGCCTCCGGGAGAGACCATCTACGACCCCGACTGGAACGTGGGCATGTACAAGGCCATGGGCGTGCCGTGGAACACGAAAGACCCGGATGCCGCTCCCGCCGAGAACCTCAACTACGCTCCGCAGTGCCAGACCTTCATCGACAAATGGTCCGAGCAGCTGGGCGCCGACTACGACGCCTCCGGTGCGCCGAGCTATCTGTGGCCCGACCATGACCGCGTGCTCAAGGACAATGTGGACAAGTGGTGCACGGCCGAGTTCCCCGAGGGCCCGACGTGGGCCGAGGCCAAGCAGTGGTTCACCGATCACGGTTGGATGGACTGCCGCGAGTGGCATCCCGAGCGCTGGGGCACCTTCCGTCGTCACGAGATGGGCTGGCGTCGTCAGCAGGGCGGCTTCAACCTGTTCCCGCTCGTGGACTTCCACCCCGGCTTCATGACCGCTTCCGGCCTGGTGGAGATCTGGTCGCTCGTGTGCGAGGCCTACATCTGCAACATGGGCGAGGTGCCGGAGGACTCCGACAAGTGGGCCCACTCCGACCTGCCGCAGTTCCAGGGCGACGACGACCGCTTCCCCATCTACCGCGAGCCCACCGACTCGCCGGTGGCGAAGCCGGAGCTCTACGATCCTGAGCTTATCGATCAGGCCGACGACACGTACTTCATGAACCATAAGTACAAGGACACGCTGAAGGCCATGCCCGACAACATCTTCCTGATGACCACGGGTTCCCGCCAGCCCACCTACTTCCACTCCGAGCATCGCCAGCTGCCCTGGTGCCGCGAGGTGTGGCCGTCTCCCCGCATCGAGATGAACCCCAAGGACGCCGAGCGTCTGGGCCTCAAGCAGGGCGACTGGGTGTGGATCGAGACCCCCTGGGGCAAGGTCCGCGAGGTGCTCGACCTGTACTATGGCATTTCCCAGGGCGTCGTGAACGCCAACCACGCCTGGTGGTTCCCCGAGTTCGACACGGCCTCCCATGGCTTCGAGCTCGTCGGCATCAACGTGGTGAACGACCCCTACGGACAGGATACCGTCGGCGGCTGCGCCACCATGCGCTCCACCCCGACGATTGTTTACAAGGCGACGGCGGAGAACTCCCCGTTCGGCAACCCGGTTCCCTGCGACCCGAATGGCGTGGAGTGCATCCACGACGCCTCCGACCCGCGCTTGCGCGAATGGGTTCCCACCGGAAAGGGCGTCCGTGCCCGCTTCCAGGGCGAGCCCGAATGGGATGGGAGTGTGATGTAGCATGGCCCGCTATGCAATTGTGACCGACCTGAACCGCTGCGTGGGCTGCCAGGCCTGCTCGGCCGCTTGCAAGACCGTCAACGGCGTGCAGCCCGGCAACTTCTGGATCAAGACCCTGCGTATCGGCCCGACCCCCAAGGAGGGCGGCTCCGGCGACTGGCCCGACGTGGAGATGTACTTCCTTCCCATCCAGTGCCAGCACTGCGAGAACCCCGAGTGCGTGAAGGTGTGCCCGACCCAGGCGTCTCACGTGACCGAGGACGGCACCGTGCAGATCGACAAGTCGAAGTGCATCGGCTGCCAGTTCTGCGCCATGGCCTGCCCCTACGGTGTGCGCTATCTGAACGAGGAAGAGCGCGTGGTGGAGAAGTGCACCTTGTGCCAGCAGAAGACGGCCCAGGGCGAGCTGCCCCAGTGCGTCACCCAGTGCGGTTCCCGTGCTCGCTTCTTCGGCGACCTTGACGAGGGCATCGATTCCTTCATGGCCCCGGCACCCACTCACGACCTGTCCACCTCCTATGAGGATATGCTGGCCAGCCGCACGACGCTGAAGGATTGGGTGGAGCCCTATACCGAGGCCGACGTCTATCACCTCACCAACGCCGGCAACGATCCGAAGCACTGCTACATCCTGCGTAACCGTAAGTGGCAGGGAAAGGAGTAGCACTATGGAATTGCAATGGCCCCTTATTTTGTTTACGACGCTGCTGGCGTGGTCGGCGGGTGTGTTCGGCGCTCAGTGCCTCTACCTGCTGCGCGGCCAGGGCAAGAAGGCCCAGATGCCGGCGCTCATCGTGTCGGTGGTGCTGCTGGCCGTGGGCGGTATCGCGGTGTTCTTCCACCTGGAGCACTGGGAGCGCATCTTCAATGGCTTCGGCCATGTG
Organism: uncultured Adlercreutzia sp.; assembly: GCA_910585575.1. Taxonomy (GTDB): domain Bacteria; phylum Actinomycetota; class Coriobacteriia; order Coriobacteriales; family Eggerthellaceae; genus Adlercreutzia. The sequence goes on from CAJUFS010000013.1 coordinate 45,713, forward strand.
ACCTCGGGTATCACCCAGGAGCTGATTGCCATCGTGGTGCTGTTCATCGTGATGGTGGTGTACTTCGTCTACCTGCGCCGCTCGGGTGACGAGGCGAAGGTGCCTGCATGGCTGGCGATTGTCGGTATCGTGCTGTCCGTGGTGCTGGTGGCGGTAATGGGCCACAGCTACATGATGGCCTCGCTGCCCGCATGGGACTCCGTCATGCAGATCGGCTCGCTTTTGGGCGCGGCCTGCGGCTTCGGCCCGGCTACCATGGCCATCCTGACGGCGCTGAAGGACGAGTCGCTCGACTACAACGCCAAGGTGAACCTCATCGGTCAGATCGTGAACCTGGTACTGGTGGTGGCTTACCTCATTGCCATGCAGATGACGGCGACGGCCTACACCTCCGTAGAGTTCTGGTTCGACCCGACGAGCCCCACCCAGGATATCGCGGGCGACGGCTCCACCGAGCCCTTCGCCGGTGCCTCGATGGTGTGGTCGGTGGTGGCCATGATTGCGGCCGCCGCGGGCGTGGGTTCGGCCCTGGCCGGCAAAGCCAAGGGCGACTGGAAAGTGTGGGGTGCCATCGGCGTGGTGTGCGTCCTGATCAGCGCACTGTGCCTGCGCACCGTGTTCTACATGACCGGCGTGTCCATCTACCCGTTCTTCTAACGAGTTCCGCCCGCCCTGCGGGACGGGCGGATCATGACAGAAAGAAAGCCTCCCGCGGGAGGCTTTCTTTACGTTTTGATGTTGGGGTAGGTTAGCTTAGCTTCCCGCCCAGTTCCTTCGCGGCGGCTGCCTTGTCGAAGTTGCCGCCGGTGCGCTTGGTGAGCTCGCCCATGACGCGACCCATGTCCTTCTTCGTGGAGGCACCGGTGTCGGCCAGCACCACGTCAATGAGGGCCACCAGCTCTTCGCCCTCCACTTGCTTTGGCAGGTACTCTTCCAGAATGGCCACCTGCTCGGTGAGCGTGTCGGTGCGCTCCTGGTTGTTGCCGGCCTTGATGGAGCCGTCCAGGGTCTCCTTCGTCTGCTTGATGGTGCGCTTCAGCATGGCGTCCACATCAGCCTCGGTGACCTCGCGGCGCTCGTTTACCTCGATGCTCTTCAGCTCGGTGTGCACCTGGCGCAAAATGTCGCGGCGTGCATTGTCGCGCGCCTTCATAGCGTTTTTGATCTCGTCCTGCAGCTGCTGGTATTCCATGGCGATCCTTTCGTGGTAGGCCTTTTGATTTTCATGATACTCCAATACCGCCGCTATTGTCCCTGATGCAAGGTCGTTCTTGGTTTGGGGACCAGGGGGAGCGCCGTGGCGGCGTGCCTAGAAACGGCATGATGCTTTTGAACCTTTCAGCTTCGTAAGGCAACGGTAAGTTCAATCGATGGAACGCGTTCAGGCCCCTCTCTAGGATGGAATAGGTAAGAAAAGCCTGTCCGTCGAGAGAAAGGACTGTTGTGAAGACTGTGGGTAAAGTTATCATCGCGTTAGTGGTGGTGGGGGCTGTGAGAGTGGTGGCGCTGGGTCAGCTGCCAAAGATCGAGAGGAGCTACTAATGGCCGAAGTGTACACCGAGCCGTTCCCCGCAGCTTCTCCGACAGGCACACCGCCGATCGACGCCTTCGCGCGCGAACAGTACGGCGCCCATGGGCGTATCGTGCCGCAGCCGGCTGGTGCGGCCCCCGGCGGTGCCCCCATGCTTTCGGTGCGCAATGTCGAGAAGATGTTCGGCAGCCGCGATTCGGTCACTCGGGCGCTTGCGGGTGTGTCCTTTGATGTGGCGGCCGGCGAGTTCGTGGGCATCATGGGGCCATCCGGGTCCGGCAAATCGACGTTGCTGAACTGCGTGTCTACCATCGACACCGTCACGAGCGGGCATATCCTTGTGGGCGGTCGCGACATCACCACGCTCTCGCGCCGCCAACTGGCGAAATTCCGCCGCGACGATTTGGGCTTCATCTTTCAGGATTCGAACCTGCTCGACACGCTTACGGGCTTCGAGAACATCTCGCTGGCGCTTAGCATCAAGGGCGAGCCGGCCCGCGCCATTCCCGGCAAGGTGAACGCCATGGCCGCGCGCTTGGGGGTCGATGCCGTGTTGCAGAAGTACCCCTACCAGATGTCCGGCGGTCAGCGCCAGCGCATCGCTGCGGCTCGCGCCATGGTCACCGATCCGAAGCTCATTTTGGCCGACGAGCCCACCGGCGCGCTCGACTCGCGTAGTGCCGCTGTCATGTTAGAGATCATGGAAATGATGAACCAGCAGCTGGGCGCCACCATCATGATGGTCACCCACGACGCCTTCGCCGCCAGCTACACGAACCGCGTGCTGTTCATCAAAGACGGCGCCGTCTTCAACGAGCTGCGCCGCGGCGACGAGACCCGCGACGCGTTCTTCGGTCGCATCATGGAAGTGGTGGCCTTCCTGGGAGGCGAGGCGGGCCATGTATCTTAAGCTAGCCCTGCGCAACGTGCGCCGCTCGGTGCGCGATTACGCCATCTACTTCGTCACGCTGCTGTTCGGCGTGGCCGTGTTCTACGCCTTCAACTCCATCGGCAGCCAGCAGATTCTGTTCGACCTGCAGTCGTCCACCTCCGAGCGGCAGTTCGAGACAACGGCTCAGTTCCTCGGCATGTTTTCGGTGGTGGTGGCCTTTGTGCTGGGCTTCCTCATTCTGTACGCGAATCAGTTCCTCATCCGTCGGCGCAAGCGGGAATTCGGCACCTACCTGGTGCTGGGCATGAGCCCGGGGCGCGTGTCGCGCATCGTGCTGTACGAGACGGTGATGGTGGGCCTCGTGTCGCTGGCCGTGGGCCTGGTGACGGGCGTGCTGCTGTCCCAGGGCCTCAGCTTCCTGACAGCAATGCTGTTCGGTACCACCATGAGCAACTACCAGTTCGTGTTCTCCCAGGACGCGTTCTTCACGACGCTGGCCTGCTTCGCCGCCATTTACGTGGTGGTGGCCCTGTTCAACACCCTTACGGTCAGCCGTCAGAAGCTGATCAACCTACTGCATGCCGAGGCGCAGAACCAGCGCGTGGGCGTGCGCAACCCCTGGGTGTGCCTCGTGGTCTTCGTAGCGTCGCTGGGTGTTCTGGCCTATGCCTACCAGCAGCTCATTGAGAGCGGCCTGGTCATGCTGGACGACCCGCGGTTCTTCCGGGCCACGGTGGCTATGCTGGTGGGGTCGCTGCTGTTCTTCTGGTCGCTGGCTGGGTTCGTGGTGGCGGTGGTTACGCGGTTGCGCAACGTGTACCTGCGGGGGCTGCGTATGTTCACCGTGCGCCAGATTGCCAGCAAGATCAACACGGCATTCCTGTCGCTGTGGGCGGTATGCGTGCTGCTGTTCTTCTCTATCACGGTGTTCTCTACGGGCATGGGCTTCGTGGAGGTGTTCGTGGGCGGCATCGAGAAGGCGAACCCCTATTCCGCTACGCTTTCGGCGGCGGTGTGGTACGGGCCCGACGGCGACCCGCGGGCCTCGGCGGGCAGCGCGGCTCGCCACGACGAGATGGCGGCCGAGGCCCCCGAACGGCTGGAGGCAGCCGAGGCGGCGAACTGGGATATGGCGTTGCCGCTGCAAGAGGCCGCGCCCGAGCTGTGGGCCGAGACGATCGGCAAGTATGCCCAGGTGGACGAGTACCTAGTGCCTGATTCGACCTACGACGAGCTGATTGTGCCGGCTGAGGAGGCGGCCCCGGACGCCAACCTGCGCCTGGACGACCTGGAGAGCATTCGCACGACCGAGATCGGCGTCGTGGGGCTGTCGGACTTCAACGGCGCGCGCACCCTGCAGGGTCAGGAGCCCGTTGCCCTGGGAGAGGATCAGTATGCGCTGGCCAACAACATGGAGCTCTCGGCCGCGTTGGCCCGCGCCGTCGCGAAGGCCGCGCCTTCGGTGGACGTGCTGGGGCAGACCTTGACGCCGACGGGAGAGGTGCTGGACACCCAGTTGGAAGACAACGCCATGACCGCCGTGGGGCTCGTCCTCGTTGTGCCCGATGCGGTGGTGGATTCGCTGGTGGACGAGGGTCTTATCCCTTCGCGTTCGCTGCTGAACGTGAACTACGCTGACAACGGCAAGACGGTGGAAGAGAACGACGCCGCGCTGGCCGCTATCGTGGCGGCGGCTCAACCGGCCTCCATGGGTGGCTTCGAGCAGGGCGCTGCGGGCGCCGATGACGAGTGGGCCAGCCTGTTGTGGCCGGTCACCCGCATCATCACCGCCAATGAGATGATTGTTCAGGCTGCGGGCTTGCGCCTGATGATCACCTATCTGGCGCTCTACATCGGGTTCATCTTTCTCGTGTCTACGGCGGCCATCCTGGCTATCCAGCAGCTGTCCCAGGCCTCCGATTCCAGCCAGCGCTACCGTACCCTGTGGAAGTTGGGCTGCGATCGCCGCATGGTGTTCCGCTCGCTGCTGGCCCAGGTGCTCGTGTACTTCCTCGTGCCTTTGGGGCTGGCGGTGTGCCACGTCACCTGCGC